>JACCVB010000202.1 GCA_013698385.1 Chloroflexota bacterium | reverse complement strand
CCCTGGACGGCCGCCTGCCCGTGGACCGCCTGATCGACCGACGCATCGGCCTCGACGATCTCGAGGACGCGTTCGCCGCGATGCGCCGCGGGGAATACACACGCCAGGTCATCGACTTCGACCACGGCTGACAAACGGTCCCTGGCCGGGCCCGCCATCGACTTCCCGCGCTACGCCGCATGGACCCTGGACGGCCGCCTGCCCGTGGACCGCCTGATCGACCGACGCATCGGCCTCGACGATCTCGAGGACGCGTTCGCCGCGATGCGCCGCGGGGAATACACACGCCAGATCATCGACTTCGACCGCGGCTGATAAACGGTCCGCGGCCGGCCACGATGCAAGCCTCGCGCGATGCCGCGACCGCTCGGTTCGACGCTGCCGAACCGTCCGCCGCGGTTTCATGGCGACATGACGTTGACCGGCCGCGTCCTCGCCGGCCGCTATCGAGTGCTCGAGGCCATCGGGCAGGGCGGGATGGCGGTCGTTCATCGCGCTCACGATGAGGTCCTGGATCGCGACGTCGCGGTCAAGCTGCTGCGGCCCGCATACGCGAGCGACCCGGCATTCGTCGCCCGATTCCGAAGCGAGGCCCGGCATGCGGCCGCCCTCCACCACCCCCACATCGTCACGATCCACGACCAGGGCACGGACCCGGGCACGGACTCGGACATCGACGCCGACTACATCGTCATGCAGCTCGTGGACGGTCCGGACCTGGAGACCCTTCTGCGCCGCGAGGGTCGACTGCCCCTCGGCCAGGCTCTTCGACTTGGCGTCGAGACGACCCAGGCCCTCCAGGTCGCGCACGAGCACGGGATCGTCCATCGCGACGTGAAGCCCGGCAACATCCTGATCGACCGCGACGGAGCGGTGCGGGTCGCGGACTTCGGGATCGCCCGCGCGGCTGGCGAGCTCGGCGTGACCACGGCCGGCACATTCTTCGGTTCGGCCCAGTACGCGAGCCCGGAGCAGGTCCTGGGTGAGACGGTCACGCCGGCGTCGGACGTGTACTCGCTGGGCGTCGTGCTGTACGAGGCGATCACCGGGCAGCGACCGTTCGAGGGGTCCTCCCCCGCTGCCGTCGCGCTGGAGCGACTACGCATCCAGCCCGCCCCGCCCAGTGCCGTCGCGCGCGACCTGCCCACGGATCTGGACCGTATCATCCTCCGGGCGATGGCCCGGGAACCGGCGGATCGCTACCCGTCCGCGGCCGAGTTCGGCGTTGCCCTGGAGCAGTTTCGGCTCCAGGGACTGGGCGGCGTCCGGCGGACCGGGGCCCGGGTCCGCGAAACCCTCGCGGCGGTCGGCGTGGGGGCGGGCCTGGCGGTGGCGGACGGCGTCGGGGTGGCATCGGCGTCGGCCGTGGAACCCTCGGCCGGGGTTGCACCCGGGACTTCGGCCAGCCCCACGGCCGCCATGGTCACCGCGTCCTACGACGTCTCCCCCCAGGAGGATCGGCGACGACGGCGCTTCTCCCCACTGGCGCTCGCGCTGCCACTTGGCGTCGTGGCCCTCGCCCTGCTGATCGGCCTTGGGATGTTCGGCGGCTTCGGTGATCGAGGCGACGTCCTGTCTTCGGACGGCGGGTCTGGTTCGACCGGCGGCGCGTCTGGCGGGGTCGCGCTCGGGCCCACACCCAGCGCCAACCCGAGCACCACGACCCCGCCAAGCCCGAGTCCGACGCGCAGCCCGGCGCCGATCCTCGTACCGATCGCGACGCCCACACCGACGCCGACACCGACACCGACACCGTCACCGCGCCCGACTCCGCGCCCGACGCCGAAGTCGACGCCGACACCGTCACCGCGCCCGACTCCGCGCCCGACGCCGAAGTCGACGCCGAAGCCGACCAAGGCTCCCGCGCCGGGCCCGACGGCCCCGGCCCGCGACCCAGCCGAGACGGTGGTGCGCTTCTACGCCCTCGTCCAGGAACATCGCTATGACGAGGCAGCCGACCTCTGGACCGCCCGGATGCGCCAGGAGTACCCGCCCGAGGCCAATATCAACGGCCGGTTCGACCGGACGACCAAGATCGTCATCAATCGGATCAGCATCCGCTCGATGAGCCTCTCCAAGAAGACGGCCGTCGTCTTCGTGGACCTGACCGAGTATCGCCGGTCGCAGACCGCCCGCCGCTACATCGGGACGTGGGACCTCGTCCTGACCAAGTCGGGCTGGCTGATGGACGAGCCTCACTTCTAGTCCTGTCCGGCACGACGAAGGGAGCCCCCCGCGGCTCACGTCCGTGCCCGGACCCCCTCGCCGCCCTCACCCAGCACATGGGCCGGCAACGACGGGATCCGCCGACTGATCACCCCGACGCCGAGCACGCACAGCAACCCGCCCGCCACCACGGCGAGCCCCGGCCCAACGGCCGCCGCCACGAGTGCCGCCTGGATATCGCCGAGGCGTGGACCCCCGGTCACCACCAGGATGTGGATGGACGTCACCCGGCCGCGCAGCTCGTCCGGCGTCGCGAGCTGGAGGATCGTGTTCCGAAAGACCGCCGAGAACATGTCCACCGCCCCGGCGACCGCCAGCAGCACGAGCGCCAGCGGGAACGTCCAGATGAGCGGCGCCAGCCCGATCGACTGAAGCAGGACGGCCAGCCCGAACCCGGCCATCGCAAGTCCCCATGACGCGACGACGATGACCAGCGCCCGACCGACCCGTCGGACCCGTGGCACCCACCCGGACAGCAGCGCTCCGACGAAAGCCCCGGCGGCCGGCGCCGCGGCCAGGATCCCGAGCCCGGCCGGGCCCACCCGAAAGACGTCCAGCGCGATCGCCGGGAAGAGCGCGATCGGCGAAGCCAGGATCATCGCGTTCAGGTCGATCACGAACGTGCCCAGCAGCACGGGCCGGCGGCGCACGAACGCGAGGCCCTCTCGAACGGCCGCGAGCCCGGGCCGGGTCACGCGACCCAGCGGCGGCAGGGGGCGGATCACCAAAAGTGCCACGAACGAGGCCACGAAGGTCAGGAC
>JACCVB010000198.1 GCA_013698385.1 Chloroflexota bacterium | reverse complement strand
GAGCAGGACGGGTTCACGCTCGCTCTCCAGCGATCCCTGCTCCACCCTGGTGAGGACGAGGAGATCGTCGATCAGCCGAAGCAGCCGATCCGACTCGGACACGATGTCCGGGAAGAGGTCCCTGGCCCGGGCATCCGCGCGGACGGCCGGCGAGTCAGCCATGAGCTGGGCCGCCGCGTAGATCGTGGTCATCGGCGTCCGCAGTTCGTGGGACAGCATGCCGAAATACGCATCCTTGAGCCGGTCGCGCTCTGACGCCTCCTGGAGCGCCGTCCGGGTCGCCAGCCGCAGGTCCAACTCGTCGGTGACCATCCTGCCGAGGTCCTGCAGGGTGGCCGTCTCGGATGCCGACAGCTCGCGGGGCTCGAAATCGAGGATGCACAGCGTCCCGAGGTTGTAGCCATCCATCGTCTGCAGTGGCACGCCGGCATAGAACTGGAGACCGAACTCGCCGGCGACGAGCGGATTGGTCAGCGCCCGCGGATCGCGCCGAGCATCGCTGATGATCCATGGATCGCGCTGCATGACGGCTGACGCGCACAGGCCCGGCTCCCGGTCGATCTGCTCGACATCGAGACCATGGTGCGATTTGAACCAGATCCGATCGTGGTCGACGATGCTGACGATCGCGATCGGCACGCCGAAGACACGCGCGGCGAGACCGGTGATCCGATCGAAGGCGCCGTCGGGTGGCGTATCCAGGATGCCGTAGCGTCGGACGGCGGCAAGACGCGCGGGTTCATCCGAGCGGGCGACTGGGGTATCGATGACCATATCCGGCGATGCTACGGCACGCCACCTTGCAGGCAAGTATCAAGGATGCCGAATCGCAGGAATGTGACACGCGGCGTTCGTTTGTTATGCTCCTGCAAGGCGCGCAACTCCTTTCGTGCTTGATCGCTAGCTGGCCCAGGTGATGTCGACCGACGCGACACTGATCATCAATGACGACGGCACCTATGCGGATGCCAGCCCGGCGGCGCTGGACATCCTGGGTGTTTCGCTGACCCAGTTGCGAGCCGCCGAGCCCGGGATGTTCGCGGCGGATCCGACGCCACCGGACGAGGACGCGGCATTTCGCACGGCCTGGAAGGCGTCCGGGTCCCCGGACATCGCCGGCGAAACGACGATCCGTCGCGGGGATGGGGCGCCCATCCGTGTCCGCTTCGTGGTTGCGCTCCGAGATGACGGGCGGTTTCTGGCGGTGCTCGATCAGGTGGATCCGCCTCGATCGGAGTCGGCCCCAACGAAACTGTTCACGCTGGGCGAGGTGCTTGGTGCCTGGCGGGCAGCGGAACGTCGATTGGAGAGCATCCCGCCCGACGCGCCGGAGTGGGCGGCCCTCCAGTCCGAGCTCCACCAGCTCCGTGACCAGTACCAGCAGCTGTTCGAGGCTCGACGCGGCGGACCGCATCGCCCCTGAGGCACCACCGGCACCAGCTACGAACGGCCCGACCGGCTACGATCGATCGCGAATGCCGACCGTCCGCACTTCGAGGGAACCCCGGTGCCCGCCACCAGCCGCCTGACGGTCACGCAGGCGCTCGTCGCCTACCTGCGCGTGCAGTCGGTGGAGCGTGACGCCCGCCGGACCCCATTCTTTGCCGGCATGTTCGGCATCTTCGGGCACGGCAACGTCGCGGGGATGGGTGAGGCGCTCGAAGCGGCCCAGGACACCTTTCGCTACTTCCAGGCTCGCAACGAGCAGGGCATGGTCCACACGGCGACCGCCTTCGCGAAGCAGTCACGCCGGCTGCGTGCCTTCGCCTGTACGACGTCGATCGGGCCAGGCGCGACGAACCTTGTGACCGGTGCCGCCGCGGCGACCGTGAATCGGTTGCCGGTCCTGCTCCTGCCGGGCGACCGATTCGCGACCCGACGGGTCACGCCGGTCCTCCAGCAACTCGAGCGTGGCGATAGCCAGGAGGTCTCGGTCAACGACACGCTTCGGCCGGTGAGTCGGTACTGGGACCGGATCGAGCGGCCGGAGCAACTCATCGCGTCGCTGCCCGCGGCGATGCGTGTCCTGACCTCGCCGGCGGAGACCGGTGCCGTGACGATCGCCCTGCCGCAGGACGTCCAGGC
>JACCVB010000121.1 GCA_013698385.1 Chloroflexota bacterium | reverse complement strand
TACGGGATCGTGCCCGACGTCGTCACGCTCGGGAAACCGATGGCCAACGGACACCCGGTCGGGGCCGTCATCACGCGCCGTGAGATCGTCGATCGATTTGCCGTTGGGACCGTGTTCTTCAGCACGTTCGGGGGCAACCAGGTGTCCGTGGCAGCCTCGATGGCCGTGCTTGACGTGCTGGACGACGAACGGGTCCTGCCTCGTGTCGTCGAAGCGGGGGACGCGCTGCGCGGGGCGCTGGTGGAGGTCGCCGGTCGGTTCCCGATCATCGGGGAGGTCCGTGGCGTCGGCCTGGCGGTCGGGCTGGACGTCGTCCGCGATCCGGGCACGAGGATCGCGGATCCCGTCGCGGCCCGGGCGATCAAGGAGGGCTTGCGCGACCGCGGCGTCCTGGTGGGCACGACGGGAGCCGCCGGGAACGTGCTGAAGATCCGGCCACCCCTCGCGTTCACGGCCGGCGACGTGCCGGTCTTGGTGCTGGCGCTCGAGGCGACCCTCGCGGCGGCCGCGGCCCGTTGAGCGCGGCGCGGTCCGGCACCGTGGGTCGGTCCCGCACCGTGGATCGGCCCGCTCATGTGTGGGCGGCAGGTGCCGGCCCCGCGCAACCGGTCAGGACGAGGAGCGCCACGATCACCGCGGCCTGACCCAGCGGGTTCACGCACCAACCCCCTCGTGGCCCACCACGACGACGTCCCGCGGGAACCGGGTCAGCAGCTCCACCCGGCCCGCCGCAGCATCGAGGAAGACGAGGTCCTCGATCCGAACTCCCGTCTCGCCTTCCAGGTAGACCCCCGGCTCGACCGAGAAGACGGTCGGACTGGGCAACGGCGTCCCGACCGCGCTCTTGCCGAGCGACGGGGCCTCGTGTGTGGCCAGGCCGATGCCGTGTCCGGTCCCGTGCCCGAACTGGTCCCCGTGTCCGGCATCCACGATGACCGCCCGAGCGACGGCATCCACGGACCGACCGCTGGGCAGCTCCCCTCCCCCGTGGACGGCGTCCTCGAGCATCGTGACCGCCGCCCGCTGCGATCGTGCGACCAGCTCGTAGACCTCGAGATCGCGCGCCGACGGTTCGCCGACGAACAGGGTCCGGGTCATGTCGCTGCGATACCCCTCCACCTGGGCCCCGAAGTCGAACAGCAGGACCGCTCCCGCGAGGACCGACCGATCTCCGGGCGACCCGTGCGGCAACGCCGCCTCCGGTCCGGACAGGCAGGCGACGTCGAACGCGAGCGCCTCCGCACCCCCGGTTCGGATCAGCCACTCCAGGCGCAGTGCGAATTCCGCCTCCGTGGCCCCAGGGCGGATCTCGGGCAGCAGGGCGGCAAGGGACCGGTCGGCCACGGCGCAGGCCGCCGCGATCCGCTCCACCTCGGACGGTTCCTTGACCGCTCGATCCACCTCCACCCAGCCTTCCACCGGGACCAGTTCGACCGAAGGCGCGGCCGCAGCGAGTGCATCCCACAGCGCCCGCGAAACGAACCCGGACTCCACCCCGACTCGCCGCGCCCCCACGGAACCGACCAGCTCCTCCCATCGACCGGCCAGATCGCCGTATGCCTCGAACACACGCGCGCCCGGGGCCTCGCGGCGAACCTGGATGGTGTAGCGCGAGTCGGCGAGCACGACCACCTCGTCTGCTCCGACGAGGAACCGGCCGGAATGCCCGGCGACCCGTTCCTCCCCAGTGCCCAGGCCGAACCCGGTCAGGTAGCGCATGTGCTCCGGCCGTACGCCGAAATAGGCGTCGATGCCGGCGCCGGCGAAGCGCTCTCGCAGCCGAGATAGTCGCGCCGGCCGCGCGATCCGGTCAGCTTCCCGCCACCCGGCACGCCGAGCGGGCTCGGGTGGCGCGGCGAAGTCGGTCGGCTGCGGCCACCCCGTCACGCGTCAGTACCCGTACTCGTCCAGCAGCTTCTGGAACTCCGCCGCGGTCTTCGCAAAGGCGTGCGTGCCGCCCCCTTCCGGGATCGCCACGAAGTAGATGTACTTGTCCTTCGTTTCGGGCTCGAGCGCGGCATCGATCGACGGCAGGGTCGGCGTCGCGATGGGTCCCGGGATCAGGCCGACGCTGGTGTAGGTCTGGTACCCAGCGAGCGCCGGCGGCACCTCGACGGACTTGAGCGGGACGCCTGGCGGTAGCCAGAACGCATAGGTCTTCCACTCGTTGAAGTCGAGCTTCTGGAGCGCCAGCGTATCGATCGCGTAGAAGACGCTCGGGTCCGAGTTCAGCTGGCGGTTCTTGACCCCCTTGATCCCGTCGATCCGGTTCTGGTAGACGCCCGCGATGCGCGGTCGCTCCTCGTCCAGCACCGCCTCGCGTTCGACGATCGAGGCCAGCGACAGGACCTGGTAGAAGTTCAGGCCACGCTCCGCGGGCACGTCCAGCCGCCGCTCACCGACGTTCTTGATGAAGTTGTCCAGCATCATCCGGATCAACTCCTCGGGCTTCGCGTCGGGTAGGACTCGGTAGCTGGCGGGCCACAGGAATCCCTCCAGCGAGGGTTTCACCGGGGTCTGCGGGGCCTCCTGGAGGATCTTGGCCAGCCACGGGTAGTCCGCGATCAGGGCGGCCGGCGGCTCCTTCGCGAGGTCGTAGAAATCGCGGACGTCCATGTCCAGCGGCAGGGTCTGGAGCTTGGCCGTGATCTGTTCGAGCCTCAGGCCCGTGCGCAGGTCGATCTGCACGTAGGGATCCTCCGGTGGCGCCAGCAGGGCCGAGACCACCTGGTCCGGAGTCATGTTCCGACGGAGGATGTAGTCGCCCGCCTGGAAGTCGGACGAGAGGCCCCGCTCACTGGCGATGAACACGAAGGCGCGCCGATCCCGGAGCAAACCCTCGTCCTGGAGTCGAGCGCCGATCGCGCTCGCGGTGTCGCCCTCGGCGACGACGAACGGCACCGGTGTCGCGTCGCCGGACACCCCCTGGGTCAGGGCCGGGCCGAGATCGTTTCGGACGATGTCCGCCACGAAGGGAATCCTGAGCGCGGCCGGGTTGTCCGCGGCCCACCCCACCACGAGTGAGTTGATCAGTGGGCGCAGGACCGTCAGCGAGGCGACCAGGACGACGCCCGCAAGGACGCCTGCGAAGACCACGAACTTCAGCAGGCCGGCAAGACCACTCCCACCTCCGCCGCCGCGGCGATAGTCCCGCCCCCCGCCACGGCGAACCGGCTCGAAGTGCTCGGGGGCAGCTTCGGTGGCGTAGGCGTCCGGTGCGTACACCTGCCCGGTCTGACGCGGATCCCTGGGGCGTCCACCGGAGCGGATCGTCATCGGCTGCTCTCCTGGGTCGTGGGGCCGGGCGGTCCGGCGTGGGGCGCCGCGCGCGCGTCGAGCTCGTCCTGAAGGATGATCGCCGCGGCCTCGCGGTCGACCCGGGCACGATACCCGTCTCGCTGGGTCCGAGTCGGGGGACCACCCGATCGGCCCCGTTTCATCGGCCCCAGGCGAGTCTCGGCAAGGTGGCTGGAGAGGCGCTCGTCGCGGAACGAGATCGGCAGGTCGGTTCCGAGAAGCGGCCCCAGGGCGGCGGCCCAGTCTCGGGTCAGGGCCGCCTGCCTCCCTTCGTGGCCGGCGGCTTCGAGCGGCAGGCCGACGATCAGCTCCTCTACTCCGTGGAGCACCGCGAGCGTGCGAAGCGCGGCGGCGTCGGCCGCGACCTCGCGCCGGCGCGGCAAGGTCGTGAGTGGTCGGGCGCTATGGGCGCCGTCCTCGGCCAACGCCACGCCGATCCGTCGCTCCCCGAGATCGATCCCGAGCAGGGCGCTCATGGGCTGCTCGGGCTTGGCGACGCGGCCGGGCTTGATGAGGCGGCTGCGCTTGGCGAGGCGGCCGGGCTTGGCGACGCCGTTGACGGCCCGCCCGTGCCCGCGGTGGGCCCCGTGACCATGACCTCGACGCGCGACTCCATCGTGGGGATCGTGGTCACCCAGTCCGGCCAGACCGTCACCTGGGCCGGGCCATAGCGCGAGAGCGTGGCGCGCGCCACATCCAGCGGCTGACCCAGGATGGCGTTCTTGATCTCGGCCGGGTCCAGGACCGCGACCTGCCTCGCGCTGGCCACCACGGGGAAACTCACCGACTGGCCCGCGACGACCGCGTCATCAGCGCTCACCACACCCGAATCCGTGACGAGCACGAACCCCGGCGAAACCTCATCGCGAAGCCTGGCTTCACCGATCTGCCGGATCGGCGCCGGATCCACCCCCAGCACCGTCCCGCTGAGGCTGGCGGCAAGGTCGAACGATTCGACTTCCGTGCCGACGATCTCGGCCGGATCGACCGCGATGACCGGCTCGCCCGGCTGGGCCGTGGCGGGGAACACGGTGGTCCCCCCACCGGCCAGTCCGGGATCGGCGAGGCGAGCCCGGAACGCCTCGTTCAGCGAACTCGTGAGTGCCGCGACCGCGCCATTCACGTCTTCCTGGGTGACACGCTGGAACTCCTGTCGCTTGCCGCCGGCCGCGGCTTTCGGGTTCGTGACCTCGAGGAAGAGCAGGTTCTCGCCCTTGGGGAGCGTCGTGATCGTGTCGGCCGGGACGTTGCCGTCCGGTCCCGGATCCACTGCCGTCGCCCGGACGGTCGCGGTGGATGGCGTGATCTCGAGGCCGTTCAGGGTCGCCGGCGGCAGGCGGATCGTCGCGTCGGTCCGGAAGCGGATGTTGTCGCGCGTGCGGACGATGCTGCCCGCGGCGATCGTGTTCGGTGCCGTGAAGTCCTTGCTCAGGAAGCGGACCGTGGCCCGGGCCTTCGTCAGCTGCACCCGCACACCGGTGGCCGGAAACGTGTCGCTCGCCTCCACGTCGATCGGGATCGTCTGGGCGGGCACCACGGCCGCCTCCACGTCCACGTCCGTGGCGTCCGTCCGGGCCGCGACGGTGATCGCCAGCGGGCCGACCGATTCCTCCCGCGCGGCCACGCTGATCGAAGCGCTGGGCAGCAGCAGGAAGGCGGCCACCCCGCCCACGACGGCCGCCAGCGCCAGGACGGCGAGCCCCAGGAAGATCGGCGCTCGACGCCGTCGACCGGCGTCAGCCGAGGCCGTCGCGGATCGGGGTTTTGAAGGCGACGCGGTCCGCGCCGGCCCGCCACGGACCGGCGGCGCGAGCTCTCGGGTGAGGCTGCCGGTGTCCGTGTCGAGCGTGGATCGCCGGGATCCGGCCACGGACGCCGCGCTCGCCGCCGCCGCGCTCTCCGCCGTCGACCTCGCATCCGCGGGGTCCTCGAGCGAGCCCTCGTATTCCGCCACGGACCCGAACACCGGGAGTCCGGCCGACGCCGCCAGCGCCCGAGTCGCCGCATCGCCGGCGACGATGGACAAGCGCTTCTCGTGGGTCAGCGCGTCGCGCGCCAGCAACCGGAAGTTGATCCGCGAGGTCGCCAGGCGAGACCCATACGGCAACACGACCGCCACCCGTGGCTCCGCGCTGCTCCGGATGCGCGCAGCCGCCGACGTGATCTCGTCGTCGACATCGAGGTAGATGACGCCCGTGGCCACGCTCAGACCTTCATCGCGCGGAGCACCCGGCGGAGGGCCACGTCGAGCGCGTCCTCGCTCGTCTGCAGCTCGATCGCCTGGTAGGCCAGGCCCATCGGGGTCACGTCCTGCTGGTCCACGAGGAGGCCCGTGGCATCGCTGATCGTCTCGATCTGGTCCGGTGCCAGGACGGTCACCTCCGGCGGCCGGGCGAAGGGCATCCGCTTCCAGAACGACTCGCCGGCGAGCGCGGCCCGGATCTCGGGCAGGCGCGAGCCTCCACCGCACAGGTGGATCCGTCCGGGCAGGAGGTCACCCCCGGACAGTTCCTCCATGACCAGTTCCACGCCGGCGGCCCAGACGCGCACGTCGTCGATCACGATCGACGCCACGTGCTCCCGGTCGTCCACGGCGATCCCCCGCGCGTAGTCGACCTTGAGCGCCTCGGCCCGCGGGAAGGGCAGGTCCAGCCGATCCGCCAGCGATTTCGTGAAGGCCCGGCCACCGAGCGCGAACATCCGGGTGCCCTCGATCCCTCCCTGACGCACGAGGGCCACGTCCGTCGTCCCGCCCCCGACATCGACGAACAGGGCCCCCGCCTGGCGGACCTGCTCCGTGCCGAGCACCCGGGCCACGGCATATGGCTCGGCCACGATCTCCAGCAGCTCCAGGTCCAGCTGCGAGGCCACGCTCTGGAGCGCCCCGAGGTGGACCAGCGGAGCGAACGCGTTGAAGATGCCGATCCGCACGTGCCGGCCCTTGAATCCGACCGGATTAGTCAGCGCATAGCCGTCGATCGAGGCGCCGGTGATCGCGGCGTGCACGAGGCGGACATCTACCTGGGGCAGACCGGTCTCCCAGGTGATCGCCCGCTCGGCCTCCCGCAGGGCTTCGTGCTGGACGCCGTCGATCAGCTTCTGGAGCTCCTGCTCGGTGATCGGCTGGTCCGGCTTCTTGCGCTCCTGGGCGTGGGTGGTGGTGAAGCCTTTGACCAGCTCGCCGGCGATGCCGATGACGACCTGGGTCGGGCGGAAGCCGGCCATCTCCTCGGCTTCCTGGAGCGCGACCGCGCAGTTGTCCACGACGGCGGCGATGTCCGCGACGGTCCCCGACTGCATGTGCGACAGGCCCTGGCGCTTGCGTCCCACGCCGCGGACCGTGCCGTGACCACCGGCATCGATATCGAAGACGAGCGCCTTCGCGAATTCGGTTCCGACGTCAAGGGCCGTGCAGGCGGCAAGGGTCGACGCCTCGTCGCGTTGCCAGATCCGACGCCAGAAGGCCATCAGCCCCCCGCCGTGACCCGCTCCGCGACCCGTTCCGCCACTGCGGACCGGACGGCGGCCAGGGCCTCGGCCATCCCTTCGCGTCGGGTGCCCATCCCCTGCGCCATCTGGGGCCGACCGCCACCCTTCGCGCCGAGCGGCCCGGCGGCCGCTTTCACCAGGTCGCCCGCCGAGACCCCGCGGTCCACGAGATCGTCCGAGACGGTCACCCAGAGCTGCGGCGCGTCGGCGTCCAGGATGAGCGCGATGACCCCGGAACCCAGGGCAGCCCGGATCTCCTTGGCGGCGGCCTTCAGCGCGTCCATCGAGTCGTACCCGAGCGAAGCCGTCAGCACCCTTGCCCCGGGGGCGACCTCCTGGGCCTGGGCGGCAAGCTCGGTGGGCCTGGGCAGCGCGGCCCCGGCACCCGCCTTTAGCCGGCGCTTCGCCTCGCCCAGCTCCTCCTGGAGGGCCGCGACCCGGTCTTCCGCGGCGGCCACCCGATCGCGCAGGAGTCGGTCCGCGGCGACGCCCGTGACGGCCTCGATCCGGCGCATGCCGGAACCGATGCTGCGCTCGCCGGTGATGACGAACGAGCCGATCTGGCCGCTCGCCCGACAGTGCGTCCCGCCACACAGCTCGAAGCTGTAGTCCTCCACCCGGATGGTCCGGACGGTCTCGCCGTACTTCTCGTCGAAGAACGCGTCGGCGCCGGCGGCGATCGCGTCCGCCATGGGCAGGAACGAGATGCTCACCGGGCGATCGTCACGGACCACGCCGCGGACCTCGTCCTCGATCGCCCCCTTCTCCGCGTCGGTCAGCCCGCGATCGAGCGGGAAGTCGAAGCGCAGGCCGTCCGGCGTGACGAGCGAACCCGCCTGCCGGGCCCGATCACCGACCACGTTGCGCAGCGCCCGGTGGAGCAGGTGGGTGCCGGTGTGGTTGCGCATCGTGTGCGCCCGACGCTCGGGGTCCACCACGCCTTCCACCGTCTCGCCCACCCGCAGCCGACCGTGAAGCGTGCCGCGATGGACGATCAGCCCCCCGACCGGCTTCTGGGTGTCCTCCACGGTGAAGAGCTCGCTGCCACTGCCCGCCTCGCGGACGACGCCGCGATCGCCGGCCTGTCCGCCGCCCTCCGCATAGAACGGCGTCTGATCGAGCACCAGCTCCGCTGCTCCATGACCGGTCAGCTCGTCGAACTCCATGCCGTCGCGGACGATGGCCACGATGCGGCCCTCCGCGGTCGTCGTCTCGTAGCCCAGGAACGTGCTGTCGCCGGCGCGCGCCTGGATGGCGCTGTACAACGAGGTCAGCTCGGCATGCTTCGCGAGGCCGGCCTTCGTGCCCGATCGACTGCGCTCCCGCTGCTCGACGAGGGCGGCCCCGAACCCGTCGCGATCGACCCGGAAGTTCGACTCGGCGGCCATCTCGATGGTCAGGTCGACGGGGAACCCGAACGTGTCGTGCAGCTCGAAGGCGACTTCGCCCGGCAGGACGAGCGCGGTGTCATCGAGGTCCTCGGGGCGACGCCCGATGACCGGGCGGATGGCGTCGCTGCCGCCGGAGTCGTCGCTCCCCCCCGCCCCCTCTGCCGCGATGCGCTCCATGGCGGCCACGAGGCGGGCCGTGCCGCGATCCAGGGTCCGATCGAACTGGGCCTCCTCCCGGGCGATCACGCCCAGGAGGTCGTCGCGGCGAACAACCAGGTGCGGGTACGCCTCGCCCATGACGTCGATCACGACCGCCGCCGTCTCGGCCATGAACGGCTCGCGCCGGCCCAGCAGGCGGCCGTGCCGGACCGCCCGACGCAGGATCCTGCGCAGGACGTAGTTCCGGCCCTCATTGCCGGGCAGAACGTCGTCGGCGATGAGGAAAGTCACCGCCCGCGAGTGGTCCGCGATGACCTGGTAGCTGAAGCGCTCCTGTTCGAAGGCATCCGGATCGTGGCCCAGCAACTCGCGCATCCGGGCGTGGATCGGCGTGAACAGGTCCGTGTCGTAGTTCGTCGGGACCTGCTGGAGGACGCTGGCAAGACGCTCCAGGCCCATCCCGGTGTCCACGCCGGGAGCCGGCAACGGCGTCAGCGAACGGTCGGGCTGGAGCTCGAACTCCATGAACACGAGGTTCCAGATCTCGAGCCAGCGCGGGCACGTCTCGCTGTGGTCGGGTACGCAGTGCGGACCCTCCGAGAACTGCGGGCCACGGTCGAAATGGATCTCGCTGCAGGGCCC
>JACCVB010000115.1 GCA_013698385.1 Chloroflexota bacterium | reverse complement strand
ATCGGAGAGATGAAGACCGCGTCCATCATCGCCATCCTCGTCCGCCGATTCGGACTGGCGCTGCCCGGTCTGGATGGCGTCCTGCCCACCCACCCGACGCTCGCCGACGTGGACTCCGCCGAGGCCCTGGCGAGCTACCAGGCCGGGAAACGTGCGCGCAAGGCGGAGGCCCGGGCGGCCCAGGACTGATTCGGCGGCGCCGGGTGACCGCGCGCTGTGACCGAGGGTCGATCAGGCCAGCCGGCGGTCCGCGGCTTCGACCGCGGCGGCGCACCACCACGCGAGATCGTCGACCGCGAGCGTGCCGGAGGCCAAGCGCGCGCTGGCAAGGGCATCGAGCCCCTTGCGCCAGCCGCGCAGCACGAGTCCGACGATCATGGCCAGGTCCCGGGTCGCCTCCCAGTCGTCAGCGACGGCACTGGCTCCCGGTCCTGCCCCGTCGTTCTGCACCCGCTCCGCGTCAGACCTTCGATAGCGCTCCAGGACATCGGTCGGATCCGCCCCGAGCGCCGATGAATTCGAGACGAGGAACCAGCCCAGATCGACCGCGACGGGGGCGACCATCACCATCTGCCAGTCGATCAGCGCCGTCCGCCCGTCGTCCAGGAGGGCCACGTTGGCGAACTTCAGGTCGCCGTGGAGGAGCGCGGTCGGGCGTTCGGCCAGGGCATCGAGCATCGGTCCCGGGTCGAGGTCGAGCCGCTCGATCAGGTCACGCGCTCCCCGCGGCGCAAGCTCGTCAAATGCCGCCCACCCGGCCAGGAACCGGGCGCCCGCCGGCTGCCCATCGGCGGACAGCCGCACCGCCGCCGACCGGGTCAACAGCGCGAGACGCTCACGAAGCGGGCACCACGGCCACGGACCGGAGCCAGCAGCCGGGACCGGCAGGTGGTGCAGGTCGACGATCGCGCCGAGGACCCGATCCAGTGTCGCACTCGTCATCGTCGGTTGGCCGTCGGGTCGTTCCCAGTCGATGAGCGCCGCCGAGAGGTCCGGCATCAGCATCGCGACGCTCGGTCCATCGGCGGCCGCGCCGAGATAGGGCGCCACGATCGACGCTGGGAGCGGCAGCTGGCCGGTGGCCACGAAGCCCTCGCGCAAGTCCCGATCCTGCGTTGCGCGGGCGATCCAATCGTTGGACCAGGCGGTCCGCTTCAGAATGAACCCGTCGTCCCCGCGTGCGAGACGGGTCAGCCTCGCGCCCGACCAGCCGTCGTGCTGGAAGTCCATCTCGGGGACATCGGCCAGGTCGTGGGCCGCGAGCAGTTCGGGAAGCGCGCGCTCGTTCCAGTGCCTCAGCACGGGGCCGGGCGGTCATCCGCGCCGTCGGGGCCGCCGTCGAGGTAGACCACGTGCGAGTCCGGGCAGTTGCGCGTCAGGACCACGACGAGCTGCTCGGTCGTTGACGCGTTCGCCTCGACGTGGATCTCACCCGCCTCGATGTACACGAAGTCGCCCATCGTGGCGGTCATCTCGTGCTCCAGGCCGGTCGGCCCCCAGGTGTAGTGCGCCGTCCCACGCAGGATATAGATCGAGGTCTCGCACTCGCCGTGGTGATGGATCCGGGTTCGATCGCCAGGGCCCGTCGAGACGATCGACGAGTACAGCCGCTCGGAGCCGACGGTCGGTTCGGAGATCGCGATCGAGCGTTCCATGCCAGCATGCTGGCCGATCGTCGTGTGGCGATCGGCAGGGCTGATCCGGATGGCCATGTCGGCGATGATACGGGCGCGATGACGGCCCCGATGCTTCCCGCCGACCCGCCCCGTTTCCGCCTGTTCGACGAGCCGTCCCCGCTCCATCCATGGCCTCGTCTCTCCGACGCGCTCGGCGGGCGAGCCGAGATCTGGGCCAAGCGCGAGGACCTGCTGCCCCTGGCCTTCGGCGGCAACAAGCTGCGAAACCTGGAATTCCTCGTGGGAGCCGCGATCGCCGAAGGGGCGGACAGCCTCGTCACGAGCGGACGACGCTGGTCCAACCACTGCCGGCTGACCGCGGCGGCCGGGGCCAGGGCGGGCCTCGCGGTCCATTTAGTCCTGTCCGGGCCGCCGGCGCCGCGACCGGGTCCGGGCATCCGGACGGCCGAGCTCATGGGCGCCACGATCCATCAGCTCCCGACCGATGACCGTTCGGCGCGCGACGACGCGGTCGAGCGGGTCGTCGCCGACCTGCTGGCCACGGACCGGCGTCCGTACCGCATTGGCGTGGGTGGGTCCGGCGTCCTCGGGGCGTACGGGCAGGTCCTGGGAGCGACCGAGATGTTCGACCAGGCCGTCGAGCGTGGGCTGCACGTGGATGCGATCGTGCTGCCGTCCGCCACCGGTGGGACGCAGGCGGGCCTCATCGTCGGCGCGGCCCTGCGTTCACCGCAAAGTACCGTCAGTGGGGTCCTCGTGGCCCGGCCGGCGGACGAACTCGGGCCGGTCATCCTGGACCTGGCCGGGACGCTGGCGGCCCGGATGGGCGTGGCGCTGCCGCCGGAAGCTGTCCGGCTGGATGCTTCGCAGCTGGGTGGCGGCTACGGCCGGCCGACCGCCGCAGGAGGGGAGGCGGCCGGCTTGCTGGCCCGCACGGAAGGCGTCCTCGTCGATCCCATCTACACCGCCAAGGCCTGCGCGGGGCTCGTCGGCGCCGTGCGCGCCGGTCGCCATGACGGGCAGACCGTCGTGTTCTGGCACGCGGGCGGAACGCCCGGCCTCTTCGAGACGCTCGAGCCGTAGGGGCCACGACCCGCGCGGGATCGGCGCCGCGGAGGCCGTTTGCGCCAGCCGTGGACTAGACTCCCCGGGTGCCCGACCCGTCCGAAGCGTCCCCCCGCCCAAACGACCTGCTCGATCCAGTCGGCGGAATCGGTTCGTCCTGCCCGCCGATCACCATGACGAGCGCGTCGGCGAACGGATCGAAGCGTTCCTCGAGGGCCCTCAACGAACGACCCGCACCGGGGCCAGGGCCGCCCGTCCGCCCGGTGTCATCCGGGCGCGGACGACGATCCCGATGGACACTCGCGCTGACTGGGATCAGGCACTGCGCCAGGAGGACGCCCGCACCCTGCGCTACGGACGCCCGGCGAGCGTGATGGTGGCGGTCATGCGCCTGGCACCCGACGAGGATGGCGACCGGGATGCGGGTCGCGTCGGCAAGGCCATCCGCTTCGAGGCACGAGAGACGGATCGCGTCGCAAGGGTCGGTCCGGATCGATTCCATGTCCTGTTGCCGGAAACGCTGGAAGCCGACGCCGCTGCGCTGGCAGAACGGGTCCGCCTCGCCTGCCTGGCGCTGTCCTCGGGCAAGCAACCCGCGGGCCTTGAGGTCCGGACGTCGGCCGCCGCCCCGGTGCCCGGTCAGACGTTGCGCGATGCGCTGCGGATCGCATCGAGCCGCCTGGCGAACGACGGTCCGGACGGCGCCGATTCAGGCGACGAGGCGTCGACCAAGATGCTCAAGTTCGAGCGCCGGGTCGTCGCACAACCCGGTGTGGACGGGCGAGACCTGGATGATCGTGCTGGCCGGTGAGACCAGCCAGTGGAATCGCTCGGCGACGCTGAGCCGGGCGATCGGTCCCGCCTCCGGATCGCCGGCGGCGATGCGCTCGATCGCTTCGAGGTAGGGCCGGATCACGCTCGGGTCCAGATCCGGCGCGAACGCCGCCAGGCGATCGAAGTCCGGACTCAGGTGGACGCCGAGGTAGCGCTTCGAGCGGCAGAGCAGCACGACGCCCACGTTGAGGCTCTCGCCGCGCTCCACGTCCGGCACCACCCGGACGATGCCGTACTGGTACGGGCTACGCGTCGAGTCTGGCACGCTCGACCTCCTCGATGAACGGCCGTGGCCTGGTCAGCCGGAGTGAAAGATACCGCCGGTACGCCGCCCGCTGCGCGTCCGCGCCGCCGATGAGCGGGTCCTCCGGCAGCCAAAGTTCGGGGATCGCCGCGACGAGCTCCGCGATCAGGTCGCTTGATAGCCGGTCTGCGAGCCGAGCATCGGCGGCGGCCACGGAACTCGCGTACGGCAGAAGCACATGTTCGCGCAACCGCTCGAACGGGCGCCGGGCGTGCTCGTCCGGGTCGCGCCAGGCGTGATGCACATAGAGTGCCGCGCCATGGTCGATCAGCCACAGCCCGCCATGCCAGACCAGCAGGTTCGGATTGACCACGGTCCGGTCCGGATTGGTGATCAATCCGTCCAGCCACACGATCGCCGCGGCCTCATCTTGATCGACGGTCGGTCGGGCGGCCCGATTGAAGGTCAGGGCGCCGGGCAGGAAGTCCATCCCGAGGTTGAGCCCGCCGCTTGAGCGAACGAGGTCCTGGATCTCCCCGTCCGGTTCCGCGTCGCCGAGGCCCGGATCCAGGTCGGCCCAGACGAGTTCGGGCACACGCAGGCCGATGGCCCGGCCGAGCTCGCCACCGAGCCATTCCGCCACGAGCGCTCGCGGACCCTGGCCAGCGCCCCGGAACTTGACCACGTACAGGCCGTCGTCGTCCGCTTCGACGACACCGGGCAGGGAGCCGCCCTCGCGCAGTGGGGTGACATAGCGCGTCGCGACGACGGTGCGGGGCATGCCCAGAGCGTAGCCCAGCGGACGGTGCGCCCGACCGACGGGCCCGAGGAACGCGGGATGCCCGTGCAGGTTCGCACGCGTCCCACGCCAGACATCGGGGATCCCGGGTACGCTTCCAGGGCCCCGAACAACCGGAGACGATCCATGACCGACCTCGAGATCCGCCTTGATCCGGGTGAGCGCCTTTCACCGGATGAGGCGATCGCCCAGGACCAGGCGCTCCTTCGTGAACTCGAGCCTGAAGCCGCCCGCCTGTACGACCGCCACGCGAAGGTCGCGCAGGAGTGGTTCCCCCACGACTTCATCCCGTACCGCCTGGGGCGTGACTTCGACAAGGAGCCCTGGACCCCGGACCAGCCGCGCTTGACGGGCGTCGCCCAGACCGCGTTCGAGATCGGCCTCCTGACGGAAGACAACCTGCCCTCGTACCACCGCCTCATCCACGGCATGTTCGGCAAGGGCGACGGCCCGTGGATCGCCTGGGTCGGCCGCTGGACGGCGGAGGAGGGTCGCCACGCCATCGTCCTGCGCGACTACCTGACGGTCACCCGCAACATCGATCCGGTCATGCTGGAGCGTGGACGGATGACCCAGCTCCAGCAGGGCTACGACCACGACTCGCCGGGTACCCTGCGCGGCCTGGCCTACGTCGCGTTCCAGGAGCTGGCGACGCGCATCGCGCACCGCAATACCGGTCGCTATTCGTCCGACCCCGTCGCGGACAAGATCATGGTCCGGATCGCCGCGGACGAGAACCTGCACATGGTCTTCTACCGGGACATCCTGGGCGCGGCGCTCAAGGTCCAGCCATCGGCCGCGGTGCGCGCGATCGTGGACGAGGTCCTTGCCTTTGAGATGCCGGGCGCCGGCATCCCGGGGTTCATCCGCAAGGCCGCCCAGATCGCCAAAGCCGGGATTTATGACCTGCGGGTCCATCACGACGAAGTGCTGATGCCGATCATCCGGCACTGGCGGATCTTCGAGCTGGAGGGCCTCGATGCCGGGGCCGAGGAGGCGCGCCGGCGCCTGGCCGAGCACCTCCAGAAGATCGATGCGGCCGCGACGCGGTTCGAACAGAAGATGCTCACCTCGACCGTGCCGCGCATCGCCTCGGCGGGCTAGCGCCGGCGGGTCACCCGCGCCTCGCGATCACGGGCGCTGGCTGCCCTCCGTGCCGCCCTCACGCAGGAACCGCTCGATCTCCGAGATCAGCTCGTCGCCCGACGGGAGCCGCTGCTCGTCCACCATGGACTCCAGCCGCTCGACGTACGCGCGCGTGGTCTCCTCGAGTGCCGTCGCGCCGTCCAGCCGGGTCCGGAGCTGGTGCGCTTCGTCGGCCAGGTTTCCGGTCGGTAGCTCCACCCCGAGATGCCGGCCCACGATGGTGAGCAGCTCCAGCGAGGCCGCGGGGTACGGCCCGGACACGTAGTGCGGGACCTGGGCGAAGTAGCCGACGGCCGGGGTGCCGTGCTCGGACATAGCCATCTCCAGGACGGAGACGGTCGCCGCAGGGACGCGCAGGATGCCCGCCGGTCCCGGGTGGATCCCGCCGCGCAGCCGACCGGGCTCAGACGTGGTGCCCATCACCGGGACGGAACGGGTATGCGGCACGGCCGCCGGGATGGCGCCAAGGCTGATCCACTCCACGACCCCGAGTCGCTGGCCCAGCTCGACCACGGCGGCCCGGAAGGCCTGCCAGCGATCGTCCGGCTCCGGCCCGGTCAGGATGAGCAGGTCTCGGTCGGACACGGTGACGCGTCGAAGCGTGAGTTCGGGCCAGGCGAGTTCGGCCAGCCGGCCGTCCTCGATCTCGAGCGTCGGTCGGCGCGAACGGTAGTCGAACAGCTGGTCGCTCTCGAACGTGGCGACGACGGGAGCGTCCTCGACGAGAAGCGCGAGCGCTGCGGTGGCGGCGCTGCCGGCATCGACCCAGCCATCGAACGCTCCGAGCATCGTGGGCGCGATCAGATCGCCCGGGTCACCGGGACTGCCGGGCGGGGCGATGCGGTATAGGCTCACCCACCAAGGATACGCTCAGGACTCCATCGCTCCGCCAGGCTGGTCGACGGTTCGGTTGCGATCTGACGCAGGAGGGTCTTCATTGCGCACGGTTTTTGGCGCGGCGCATCCAGGTGGTGCTCGCACTCGTCGCGCTGACGGTCGCCTGCTTCGCTCTCGCCTACGTGCGCTTCATGCGCCAGGAGGTCCGGGCCTAGGGCTCGTCCCCCGGGCACGACCCCGACGCGCGCACCTCGCGGCCAGCGCGCCGTCGGGCAGGCCCAGCTCACGCTCGGCGGCGCCGGTCGTCCAGGCGATGACGTCGTCCCGTCCGATCGTCGTTCCGTGGGCGATGACCTGGAGCGCGAGTCCGTCGAGCAGGGACAGGATCCGCCATGCCGCGGCGGCCGGTTCGGCGCAGGTAAAGGTGCCGTCCGCGACGCCCGCCCGGATCACGCCCTCGAGCAGGCCCTGCCACTCGAGGTTGAGTTGGCGCGAGATGGCCCGCACCGCTGGTCGTCGGGCGGCCTCCGCCCAGGCATCCAACCAGAGCTGGAACGACCAGTCCTTGTCGGCCGGAGCGTAGGTCCGGAAGAACACCTTCAGTGCCGCGAGGGGCGTTTCGGCCGCGACCATCTGCCGACCTGACGCGGTGAGATCCTGCGAGGCGACGCGTTTGAACGCTGCCGCCAGCACGTCGTCCATCGACTCGAAGTAGTGATGGATGAGGCCAGACGAGGTGCCCATCTCCGACGCGACGTCGCGGACCGTCGTTGACGCAAGACCCTTGCGCACG
Source organism: Chloroflexota bacterium (assembly GCA_013698385.1). GTDB lineage: Bacteria > Chloroflexota > Limnocylindria > Limnocylindrales > CSP1-4 > SPCO01. Next base: position 4,412 of record JACCVB010000115.1, on the reverse strand, counting down.
GCGACGGCCACGGCCGCGGCGACGATCGCGTCGCGTCGGTCGCCACGGGACATCCGGCTCATGGGCCGAAGCGTAAGACGATATTGCGCATCCGTCCAATCCGCGATATCGTCGCGGCAACCACGGACGGCTATCGAGGTCGCACGCACGGCATGATCCGCACGACGCCCCTCCATGAGCGCACGAACGCCCTGAACGAGACTCAGCTGTGGAGCCACTGGTCTGGGCACCTTGCCGCGAACCGCTACCAGATGTCGGACAAGCTCGAATACTTCGCGGTCCGCAATGCTGCGGGCATCTTCGACTCGAGTCCGCTGTACAAGTATCGGATCACGGGCAAGGACGCGGAATCCTTTCTGGCCGGCGTGCTCGCCCGCGACATCCGTGCGTGCGTGCCGGGCCAGGCGCAGTACACCTGCTGGCTGGACGATCGTGGCTTCGTGATCGAGGACGGAGTCATCCTGCACACCGCCCGGAACGAGTACCTGCTGACCAGTGCGGAAGCCAACCTCGCCTACTTCGAGGATCGGATCGGCCGGAACGACGCGCGCATCGAGGAAGTCAGCCACGACATCGGGACTCTCGCGCTGCAGGGCCCGCGATCACGCGATCTGCTCCGCAAGCTCGTGCCGCAGATGGGATCCATCCCGTACTTCGGCCTGGCTCGGGGCGAGATCGGTGGGGCCGCGGTGACCGTCAGTCGAACCGGCTACACGGGCGATCTCGGCTACGAGATCTGGATGGAGTCCCCGGACGCCCTCCACGTCTGGGACGCGCTCTGGGACAGCGTCGAGGGCCACGGCGTGCTGCCGTTCGGGCTCGCCGCGCTGTACATGCTCCGGATCGAAGCCGGCCTGCTCCTGCTCGACGCCGACTTCGACTCGAGCCGCTACGCCTGGAACGACGCCCACCGCTCGAGCCCGATCGAGCTCGGTTGGTCGTGGATGTTCAAGGACCTCAACGGCGACGATCGGGCGTTCATCGGCCGCAAGGCGCTCCAGCGCGAGATCGCCGAGAAGACCTCGCGTTGGACGATGCGTGGCCTCGTCGTGGACTGGCGTGACTACGACCGGGTCTACGGCGACGCCGGCCTCATCCCACCCAAGGATCACACCCCGATCGTCGAGGACTGGATGGTCTATGACGACGACTACAAGCGCGTCGGCTATGCGACGAGCTTCATGTATTCGCCGATGCTCCAGCGCCACATTGCGATCGCCCGTGTCCGGCCCGACTTCGCGGCGGTCGGTACGAAGGTGAACCTTGAGTTCACGGTGGATCATCACTACGAGCAGGTCGCCGCGCACGTGGCCCGGTTGCCGCTCTACAACCCACAGCGAAAGACGGTCTGACCATGACGATGACGGCTCCGGACAAGAAGTCGAAGCGATCGAATCCGCCGAAGTCCAACCGGTCGACGTCGAAGGCGGATCGAACGTACGACGCGATCGTCATCGGCGGCGGGCACAACGGCCTGGTCAACGGGGCGTACCTGGCGAAGTCCGGCCTGCGCACCCTGATCCTGGAGCGTCGCCATCTCGTCGGCGGGGCCGCGATCACGGAAGAACTCCGGCCGGGATTCTGGTTCACGACCTTCTCGTATGCCCTGAGCCTGCTTCGGCCGGACATCATCCACGACCTGGAGCTCGTCAAGCACGGCTTCATGCCGCTGCTGATGTCGTCGCGATTCGCCCCGGACGGGCAGGGCGACTACCTGCTGTTCGGCCAGGACCACGCCCAGAATCTCAAGGAGATCGCACGGCACTCGAAGCACGACGCGGACGCGTACGACCAGTACGGCCACGACATGGATCGGGTATGCCAGGCGATCAAGCCGCTCCTCGACACGGTCCCGCCGGACATCTTCAGCGACGATCCCGAGGAGTTGCTCGCGCTGGCCGGGATCGGTGCCCGCCTCCGCAAGCTGGACAAGCGCGTGCTGCACAACGCGGTGCGGCTGCTGACCGGCAGCGCCGCCGACTTCCTCGACGATTACTTCGACTCGGAGCTGCTGAAGGGCTACCTGGCGTCGTCAAGCATCATCGGGACGAAGGTCGGACCGCGCTCGCAGGGCTCGGGCCTGGTGCTGCTCTATCACTCGCTGGGCGAGCATGACGGCGAATTCGGTTCGTGGGCCTTCCACAAGGGTGGCAATGGTGGCTTCACCCAGGTGCTCGCCCGGGCCGCCCAGTCGTTCGGCGCGGAGATCCTCCTCGAATCGCCGGTCGAGGCGGTCATCACGAAGGACGGCCAGGCAACGGGCGTGGCCCTGGCCGACGGCACGGAGTACCACGCCGGCACCGTGATCAGCGCGCTCGATCCGCGACGGACGTTCCTCGAGCTGGTCGATCCGAGCGAACTGCCGGACGACCTCGTGGAGCACATCCGGCGGTTCCGGTTCCAGGGCACCTCGTCCAAGGTCAACTTCGCGCTCGACGGGCTGCCCGACTACCCGGGCCTGGGCCCGAAGCCGGACCATTTTCGCGGCTTCACCAATATCGGACCGTCCATGGACTACCTGGAACGCGCGTTCGACGACGCGAAGTACGGCTGGTACAGCCAGCGCCCGTATATCGACATGGCCGTCCAATCGACGATCGATCCGGACATGGCGCCACCCGGCAAGCACGTCCTCAGCTGCTTCATCCAGTACACCCCGTACAAGCTGCGCGAGAGTGACTGGGACACCGAAAAGGAGAATTTGGGCGACACCGTCCAGCGGACGCTCGAGTCGTTCTTCCCGGGGTTCGGCGATCTCGTCCTCCAGCGCGAGGTCGTGACGCCGCTGCATATCGAGCGGACGGTCGGCCTGAGCGAGGGCAACATCTTCGCCGGCGAGTTCATCGCGCCCCAGATGTTCTTCTTCCGACCGGCGCCCGGCTGGTCGCAGTACCGGACCCCCATCGAAGGCTATTACCAGTGCGGCTCGGGAACGCACCCGGGCGGCTGCGTGATGGGCGCTCCGGGCAAGCTCGCCGCGAGCCAGATCATCAAGGACCGAGCCAAGACGCGACCGCGGGCGCGCGCCTGAGGGGTCCAGGCCCGGGGCGAACCGCCGGGCGCGCCGACCGGGGCGGACATTTGGCGAACTCGGGACGCGTCAGACCGGGCGAGGCAAGGGCCCGGGCCGTCAGCGTCAGCTTGTGGGCCAGCGCGGCGGCCGAGGCGAGGAGCGGGGGAGCGCACCCCAGTCCGCCCGAACTGGCGAGAACACGTCGATGACCACCGCGCCTTCCGGCCCGGCGACGGCATCGTGCGGCAGGTTCGATGGGATCCGCCAGGTGCCGCCGGGGCCGAGGAGGCGCCGGTGGCCGTCGATCGTGAAGGTGATGCTGCCCTCCAGGCAGATCCCCAGTTGTTCATGCGCATGGTGATGCTCCGGTACGATCGCGCCGGGCGCGAGTTCGATGACGGCCAGGCTCGCCTGGTCGCCGACGATGACTCGGGCCCGGACTGCTTCGCCCCAGACGTCGAGCGACGGTACTTCGCCGATGTCGACCAGATACGTTGACCCTGCCGGGTCGGCCATCTCGTTCCTCGTCATTCGTGGCGACGCCACAGGATCTCGGCCGACGTGACGATGAACCGGCCGTCGTCGTGTGCTGCCCAGCGGCGCCACGCTTCGGCGATCTCGGCCAGTTCGGCCGCCGTCGCGAAGCCCTCGGCGATCGCCTGGTCCGCCAGAGTCGAATGCGTGATCCGGTCCGCCCACAGGCCGCCCCACCACGCTCGATCCGCGGGCGACGCGAAGCACCACGTGGAGGCGCCGGCGGTCACATCGGCGAACCCGGCCGCGTGGGCCCAGGACACGAGCCGACGACCCGCATCCGGATCGCCGCCGTTCGCTCGGCCGACTGACTGGTAGAGCGCCAGCCAGCGGTCCAGCACGGGATCGGCCGGAAACCAGGTCATCGCCCCGTAGTCGCTCTCCCGTGCGGCCACGATCCCGCCCGTCCGGCACGCCCGACCCATCTCGCGCAGGGCCGCGGCCGGATCCGCCAGGTGCTGCAGCACCTGGTGCGCGTGGACGACATCGAACGAAGCGTCCTCGACCGGGAGGGCGTAGGCATCGCCGATCGCGAACTCGACGTTCGTGGCCGCCGCGGCCACGGCCTCGGCCCGGGCGCCGAGCAGGGGCGCCTGGGCCGTGTCCAGACCAAGGACTCGCCCCGGGGCCACCCGGCGGGCAAGGTCGATCGTGATCGTGCCCGGTCCGCAGCCGACGTCGAGGACGGACATCCCCGGCGCGAGATGCGGCAACAGGTACGCCGCGGAATTCTCCGCTGTCCGCCAACGGTGCGAGCGAAGGACGCTTTCGTGGTGGCCGTGTGTGTAGGTCTCGGCTCGTTCGCTCGACACGGTCTCTGAGGGACTCCCTGCGGCAGCGGTCAGGATACCTGCCGCGCGTTCCG
>JACCVB010000090.1 GCA_013698385.1 Chloroflexota bacterium | reverse complement strand
GGTCCGGCCAGATACTCAGCCCGTGGAGCTCCAGGTCGTCGCCCGTGTTGACCACCACCGTGAGATCGACCGCCTCGAGCTGGGCCAGGCCGTCGGCCAGCTTGGCCCCGCCTACGCCGCCGGCGAGTTCGACGACCCGGACCACGTCAGTCCAGGTGGTCGTGAATGGCGTTCACCCGGACCCGGAAACTGATCCTGACCTGGGTCTGGAAGCGCCGGATCTCGGCTTCCGCATGATCCGGTCGGTCGGTGTGGTAGCGCCGGGCCATCGCGGCGATGTCCGCCTGTGCGGTCGGCTGGTCGGTGAGCACCGTCACGTGCCCGTCCAGGCCCACCCAGCGATAGCCGTCCGTGCCGTCCGGCACCGTCACGCTGATCCTGCCATCACGCACGAGATCGGCGGGCCAGCGCCGGCCGACCGCGCTGTTGATGACGATCCCCTCGTCATCGAGGAGGTACCAGACCACCGCCTGGTGCGGGCTGCCGTCTTCGCCGACCGTCGCGATGGTCGCGAAGCGTGGCTCGGCGAGGAAGGCCCGGACGGTCGAACTGAGGGCCGATGCGGCGGAACGGGTGTCGGTCATAGGCCCGATGGTACGCGGGCCGCCCGTCAGTCGCTGCCGAACCGCCCGTCGCCGACCTGTAGCGAAGGCACCTGCCCATTGCCGGCCATCCGTGCGACCTGCGCGGCGCGCTCGACTCGACCGCCGATGGCCGCCCGCGCGCTCATCCCGGCGCCATCGAGTCCGAGCAGGTCCATGGAGCGCGGCGCTTCCGGCCGTTCCGTCGGCCGCCCCAGGAGATAGCCCTGGCCAAGGACCACGCCGAGAGCCTTCACCAGAGCGAGATCGGCGCGTCGCTCGATGCCCTCGGCCAGGAGCCGGGCGCCGATCCTTCGACCGAAGGAAACGAAGGCCTCGACCAGTGCCTGCTTTGCGTCGTCACGGGCGATCCCGGCCACGATGTCTCGATCGATCTTGATGACGGTCGGTCGGAGCGCGGCGATCAGGGCGAAGCTGGCGTAGCCCGCCCCGGCATCATCCACGGCGAACCCGAACCCGGCGCGGCGCAACGCCGCCACCGCCTGCTGGAGCGGGCCCACGTCGGCGACCGCCTGTTGTTCCGTGCACTCGACGGTCACCTGGTGCGGCTCGATGCCCGCCGCGCGAACCCTGGCTGCGAACGCGCCGGCTTCGAAGCGCGGATCGAGCAGGCTGGCCGGCGTGGCGTTGATGGCCAGCCGCAGCACCGGGTCGACCCGGAAAGCGCCCCCCTCGACGAGCTCGCCGACTCGGTCCAGCGTGGTCGTGATCAGGAAGGCGTCAAGCTCGACCGAGCGTTCCGTGTCGATCGCCGCCTGGACGATGGCGGAGATGGACTGGGGCCGCATCGGCATGTCCGGCTGGAAGAGGCATCGTATTCGTGCAGGGTGCCGTCGGACAGGTTGACGATCGGCTGGAAGACGACGCCGTGGCGTTTGCGCAGGCTGAAGAAGTAGTCCAGCATCCGATCCTGGATGATGCCCGATGGCCAACGCGCAGCGGCACGGCCGATGGTCCCGGATCGTCCCGTACTTCCGTCAGATGAGTCGTTCGCCTGCCCGGATCTCTATGTCGAGTCGGTTCTCCGGTGGGGCCAGCGGGCAGGCCCACCGCGGGTCGAACGCGCACGACGGCTGAGTGGAGAAGTTGAAGTCCAGGATGAGCGCCCCGGTCCGCTCGTCCACGCCGAGGTCGGCGCTCTTGGCGGCATCCATGAGGTACCGACCGGCACCGTACGTGCTCGTGCCGTTGGTGGCGTCGCGAAACGGGATGAACAGGCCGCCCGCATAGCCGGCCAGCCAGAATACGGACAGCGCTCGCTCGCCGCCTGGGAATGGCAGATGGACGACGCCGACGCGCCGGAAGGAGAGCGTATCGGGGCCACTGTTCGGCAAGGCCAGTGCCGGTGCGTCCGGGACCGGATCCGGTGCCTTCTGGACGACCGCTCGGAATCGGAGCCGGGGGTCGTGCTCGAAATGGCGGGCCTCGAACGCGGCTCGCTCGGCGGCAGGCACGGGCGACTGCGGATGCTCCCGGTAGAGCCGTTCGCGCACCGCCCGCCAGTGCGCGAGGGCGATCGCCGGGTCCGTGGCGGCCATCGCGCGGACCTCGACGTACAACGCGGCCATCCGGCGACGCCAGTCGGCCAGGGACAGGCGGTCGTCCAGTGAGCCGTCGCCGGCTGTCCAGCCCGTGTGGACCATGTCTCCTCCGTGGCTCATCGAGGTCTGTGCCCCATCCTAGCCCGAGCCGCCTAGAATCGGGCGGACCAGGTGGCCCGGCAGGACCGGCGGATGATCAGGAGGTGCGGCGCGTGACGCAGTCAGCGGAGATCGGGGTGTTCGGCGGGTCGGGGTTCTACTCGCTGCTGGACGAGGTCCGGGAGATCAAGGTCGATACGCCGTACGGGGCGCCCTCGGACTCCATCTTCCTGGCCGACGTGGCCGGCCGGCGGGTCGCCTTCCTGCCTCGTCACGGCCGACGCCACACCCTGCCGCCACATCGGATCAATTACCGCGCGAACGTCTGGGCGATGCGATCGCTCGGGGTCAAGGCGGTCATCTCGCCGTGCGCCGCCGGCTCGCTCCAGCTGGCCGTGAAGCCCGGCGATTTCGTCGTGTGCGACCAGTTCGTGGACCGCACCGCGGGCCGCGCGGACACGTTCTACGACGGCCCGGTCGTCACCCACCTGTCGTCCGCCGAGACGTACGACCCGGTCCTTCGCGGGTTGGCCATCCAGACCATCCGCGACCACGGCATCGACGTCCACGAGCGCGGCACCGTCGTCGTCATCGGCGGGCCGCGCTTCTCCACCAAAAGCGAATCGAAGTGGTTCAGCGACGCCGGCTGGGAGGTCATCAACATGACCCAGTACCCGGAGGCGTGGCTGTGCCGCGAACTCGGCATGGCCGTCGTCAATATCAGCCTGATCACCGACTACGACGCTGGCGTCCACGAGGGCACGGAGGCCGTCAACGCGACGGATGTGCTGGAGGTCTTCCAGGCCAATGCCGAGCGGATCCAGGCCGTGGTGCTCGACCTGATCGGGCGGTTCCCGGCGGACCTTGACGCGCTCGGCGCACGGGCCGCCCTTGAGCCGACAAGGGGCGATGGCCACGCGACGGCGTCCGAGGATGTCCGCCTGTTCGAGACGGGCCTGTGAGCGACCTCGTGGCTGCGGGCGACGGCCGGGCGCGTGCGGCCGACGGCCGGCTCCCGATCGGCGTCTGCCTTCGCGCCATCGGGACGGAACCCGCCTGGTGGCTGGAGAGCGCCCGACGGCTGGACGAAGCCGGATATGCCGGCGTGTGGTGCTGGGACCACTTCATGGGTCGCGGCGACAAGTCGGTCCCGGTCGTCGAGAGCTGGACCACTCTGGCCATGGCCGCGGCGATCACCAGGCAGATCACCGTCGCGCCGTTCGTGCTCAATGTCATGAACCGGCATCCGGCCCTTGTCGCCCGGATGGCGTCGACCCTCCAGGTCGCCAGTGGCGGCCGACTCATCCTGGGCATCGGGATCGGTGGGGCTCCCCGGGAGCACGCCGCCTACGGCATGGACTTTCCCGACCCGCCGGAGCGAGTGGCACGCCTGGAGGAGGCCGTGGCCGTCATCCGGGCGCTGTGGACCGGCGGGCCGGTGACGCGGCCCTCGCCGTTCTATCCGCTGACGGGGGCCTACGCCTATCCCGTGCCTGATCCGGCGCCGCGGATCGTCATCGGCGGGGAGACGCCAGCGGGCGCCCGGCTGGCGGGGCGGATCGGGGACGGCTGGACCACGTTCGATGAGAAGTTCGAGGCGCAGCTACCGCTCTATCTCGCCTCCCTCGAGGCGGCCGGCCGACGCCGCGAGGACCAGCTCGTGCTCGTCGGGTTCCAGGGCGACTGGCTGGGCGAGGCTTCCATCCGCGAGACGCCCTGGGTGAAGGAGCCGCGGGCCACGTGGCAGCACTGGCAGGCAGCGGGCGCGGACGGGGCGATCGTCCTTGCGCGCTCCACGGACGATATCGACGCTCTCGTGGACGCCGCCGCGGACTGGTAGGACGGGTCGCGGGCCGGGGACGCCGGTTCGTGGCACCATCGGGGTGTGACCCCGACTGCATCGCCAGCGCGCCCGCACGTGCCCGCGGCCGAACCGGCGCATCCCTGCGTCCGCTGCGGGGCGCCGGTTCCGCTGAGCGTCGGGTTATGCGAGCGCTGCAACCCGCTCGGGCTGCGCGACGTGTCCGCCTCTCAGGTCCACGGCACGGTCTTCG
>JACCVB010000084.1 GCA_013698385.1 Chloroflexota bacterium | reverse complement strand
CGCCGTCACGGAAGACGATCGCCCGGAACCCGTCCCATTTGGGTTCGAACAGCCAGCCGTCGTCGGTCGGCAACCCGTCCGATGCCTTGGCCAGCATCGGCTCGAGCGGCGGCTGGAACGGCAGGTCCAGGGGCATCGTCAGAGTGTAGGCCGCGGGAACCCGTTACGCGGGTGCGGCGTCGGGGCGATGCTGCGGACGACCGTTGTCGTCGGCGAGCCACGGAGGCCAAGATGATGCCGACCATTCGTCGATCACCCGCGCTGCGGGCCTCGTTCGTCCTGCTCGCGATCGCCATCCTCGTCGCCGCCTGTTCGGGTTCGAGCGCGCAGCGCCTGTCGACCGTGGGGAGTGCGGTCGGGGATGAGGATTCAGGGCTGTCCTCGGGCGGCGACTCAGGCGCGGGCGCACCGGCGGCTTCGGGCGCGGCGGCATCCGCAGCTCCGGCGGCGGCCGAAGGTGGCACGAACACCCGGACCAGCAACGGCGGCGGAACCGGCGGCGACGGCGTCGGAGCCCCCATCGACGACGCGAAGATCATCCGGACGGGCACGATCGACCTCGAGGTCAAGAGCGTGCCCGATGCCCTCCGAGCGGCGCGCGACGGGATCCGCGCCATGGGCGGCTACATCGGCGCCTCGCAGACCCAGAACGAGGGCGACCAGCCGGTGGCGTCCATCACGTACCGGCTGCCGGCCGCGCGATGGGAAGATGCGCTGGACCTGCTGCGCGGCCTGAACGGCCTGACCACGAAGGTCGTCACGGAGCGGACCGAGGCCGTCGAGGTCACGGGTCAGGTCGTGGATCTCGAGGCGCGCATCCGCAACCTGCGCTCGAGCGAGACGGCGTTCCAGGAGATCGCCGCGAAGGCCCTCAAGGTGTCCGACGTCCTCGAAGTCCAGAACCAGCTGACCCAGGTCCGGGGCGAGATCGAGCAACTGACGGGGCAGCTGAAGGATCTCCAGGACCGGGCTGCGTTCGCGACCCTGACCGCATCGTTCCGCGTGCCGATCATCGCGGTCGAAGTCGCCCAGAAGGGCTGGGATCCGAGGGTCGTGGTCGATGAGGCGTCGGCCAGCCTGATCGACGTCCTGCAGAGCCTGACCACGGCCGGCATCTGGTTCGCGATCGTGTGGCTGCCGATCCTGCTCGTGCTTGCGGTCATCGTCGTGGCCGTCGCCTGGATCGCTCGGCGGTTCGGACTTGGCGGTGGACGCAGCGCGCGTGGCACGATGGTGGGGTGACGGACCAGGCGGAGCGATACGACCGGATGGCGGCAGGCTACGAGCGCTGGTGGGCTCCGGTCCTCGCACCCAGCGCCGTGGCCCTGCTGGAACGGATCGACCCGGTCGCCCGGGCCGCCGGCGACGTCCTGGACGTGGGCGTCGGGACCGGCAACCTGGCCATCCCCGCGATCCAGCGTTGGCCCTCGATCCGCGTCACGGGCATCGATGCCTCAGGCGAGATGGTCCAGGCCGCCGAGCTCCTCGCAGACGAGCGACTGGATCGGAACGGGCGGGCGCGGCTCACGACCCGGGTCGCGTTCGCGGCGGAGCTCCCGTTCGCGGACGCATCGTACGACCTCGCGATCTCTTCCTTCGTCCTGCAGCTCGTGCCCAACCGCGCCCGGGCGCTGCGCGAGATCCGGCGGGTGCTACGGCCGGGCGGCACGCTCGCCTACGTGACCTGGCTGACCGATCGATCCGCCTTCGCGCCGGACCGCGTGTTCGACACGCTACTCGACGAGTTCGGGTTCGACGAGGACGCCGGTGACAGCCGCTGCGGCGACGTGCCATCCGCCGAGCGTGGCGCCGGGGAGTTGCGGGCAGCGGGGTTTCGGGATGTGTCGGCCGAGTCGGGGATGCTGAAATTCGCCTTCACGGTGGATGGCTATCTCGGCTTCATGACCGAATTCGACGAGCAGAGCCTGTTCGAGGAGATGCGCCGGGATGAGCGGCGCCGGTTCCTGGCAAGACTGCGCGAGCGACTGATGGCCCTGGACCCATCCGAGCTCGTCTTCCGCGCCCCGATCCTCTACGCCCAGGGCCGCCGCTCCGACGGCTGAGCTCCGGGGCTAGCTGTCCTCGGACCCTGCGCCCTCGGCCGGAGCACCGGTTGCGCCCTCGGCGCCCTCGGCGGCTTCGCCCTCGGCAGCCTCGCCCTCGGCAGCGGCCACGGGCTCCTCCTCGACCTCGACGCGCGGCTGCTGGACCTTGGCCACGACCTCGTCGGGCTCCGTCAGCAACGTCACATCATCGGGCACCGTCAGGTCGCGCACATGGATCGCGGCCTCGAAGTCGATCAGCGACTCGATCGAGTATTCGATCGACTGGGGCAGGTGATCCGGCAGGGCCCGGATCCGGACCGTCTCGGTCTGGTGCAGGAGCGTGCCGCCCATCTCGGAGACCGCCGTGGACTCGCCGATCGCCACGAGGGGCACGTCCACCGTCAGCTCCTCGGTCATGCGCACGAGGAACAGGTCCGCGTGGAGCGGGCGGCGATGGACCGGGTGGACCTGGACGTGGTTGATCAGGACCGGCCGGGCCTTCTTGCCATCGACCGAAAGGTCCACGAGGGCGTTCGGGCCGGTGTGTCGCCGCAGCAACTCGAACTCGTGCGCGTCCACCGAGACATTGGCCGAATCGATGCCACGCCCGTAGACCACCGCCGGCAGCAGGCCGTCGTGGCGCAGGCGGCTGACGGCCTTGCCGGTCACCTCACGGTTCCTGGCGGCGAGCGTCGGTCGGGCGGTGGACATGGATCTGGACCTCAGAGCACGGATCTGGGTGGTTGGGCTGCGACTCGCCGGCGGGGCCGGAAGTGGCGAGGCGCCCGAGCGGCGACCAGAGTACCACGGGTCCGGGCGCGACCGGTGTAGCATCGGCGCCGTGCCTGCCACCATCCTCATCGTTGAAGACGAGCACGCCGTCGCCCGCGGGATCCAGTACGCCCTCCAGCAGGAAGGCTACGAGGTCAATGTCGCGCGATCCGGCGAGGAAGGGCTCGAGATCGCGACCCACGATGCCCCGGACCTCGTCGTCCTGGATGTCCGTTTGCCGGGCATCGACGGCATGGAGGTCCTGCGCCGCGTTCGCGCGGCCGGTGCCAAGATGCCCATCCTGGTCTTGACCGCGCGCGACGACGAGGTGGACAAGGTGATCGGCCTGGAACTCGGGGCGGACGACTACCTGACCAAGCCATTCGGCCTGCGCGAATTGATGAGCCGGATCAAGGCTCTCCTGCGCCGTTCGTACGGCGAGCTGGCGGACGCCGGCGGAGGCCGGGTGATCCGTCACGGCGACCTCGTCATCGACCTGGAGCGCCGACGCGTCCAGCGCGGTCCGCGGCGGATCAGTCTGACCCCGACCGAGTTCGAGATCCTGCGTCACCTCGCCTCGCGACCGGGCCGCGTCTACACCCGGGGCGAGCTCCTGGAACTGCTGCGCGACTACGACGCCCTGGACCAGGACGAGAAGACGATCAATGTCCACGTCAGCCACCTGCGCGAAAAGATCGAGGATGACGCGGCCTTCCCGGCGTTCGTCCTGACGGTCCGAGGTGTCGGCTACGCATTTGCCGAACGCTGACGTCCGGTTGCGCGGCTGGCTCCCGCGCTCGTTCCAGGCCAGGCTCACCATGGCCGTGGTGGCGGTCATCGCCCTGACCCTCGGGCTCGTGACGGTCCTCGTCATCAATCGCCTGGACGACTACTTCACGAACCAGCAGGTCGCGGACCTGCGGGTCCGCTCGTCCACGGTCAGCGTCTATGTGCGGGGGCTCGTGGAGGAGCGAGCGGGCGCCCGTCCCGTGGTCGGTGCCGACGGACTGGTGGATCCGGCCGTCGTCGCGACGATGAACGACCCGGTCCAGCGCGAGCTCATCGCCGACCGGCTTGGCCAGGCCGACGTGACGATCCGGTTCGGATTCACGCAAGACGACGGGCAGGCACCGCGCTTCATCGCATCACCCAACGGCGAATACCGGATGTCGCTCCAGGCGCCACCCAGTACCGGCCAGACTCGCGAGCCGACCGCCGTCACGGATTACTACGGGGCGGGCTCCGTCCTGCAGCGCTACACGCTCGAGATCACACTCGGCAATCCGTACACCTACCGGGCCACCGCGATCGCCAACCTGAGCGGGTTGCTGGCCGCGATCGCCCTGCTCGCGCTGGGCCTGGCCGTGATCGTGTCGGCCGTGCTGGCCCGCCGATTCACCACGCCCCTGCGCCAGCTCACCGACGCCTCGCGGGCGCTGGCTGAAGGGAACCTCGCCAGCCGCGTCCCGACCACGGCCCTGGGCGCCAGCTCCTCCGAACTGGGCGAACTGGCGCTCCAGTTCAACACGATGGCCGAACGCCTGGCCGAGAGCGTCGAACTGAGCCGGCGCGATCGAGATCGGAGTCGCGACTTCCTGGCCGACGTGTCGCATGAGTTCCGAACGCCGCTGGCCGCCCTGCGCACGTTCAACCAGCTGCTCATCGAGTCGGTCGGCGACGACCCGGAGGCGCGCGCCGAGTTCCTGGAATCCAGTGCCGGCCAGATCGAGCGGCTGGACTGGCTGGCCCAGAACCTGCTCGAGCTGTCCAAGCTTGACTCGGGCCTCGTCCTGCTCGACCTGCGCCCGGACGACCTGCGCGCGGCGGTCGAATCCGCCGTCCAGCAGAACGACGCTGTCGCGGCCCGGCGCGGCGTGGCCCTCCGGGTGGACCTGTCCGCGGCGCCCATCCGGGTCCGCCACGACCCTCCGCGGGTCGGCCAGATCGTGAGCAATCTCGTGGCCAACGCGCTTAAGTTCACGCCACGCGGCGGCACGGTGTCCGTGACGGTCGCGCCGACCGGCGACGGCGCCCGGATCGAGGTCGCCGATACCGGCGTCGGCATCGAACCGGCGGAATTACCGCACATCTTCGAGCGGTTCTACCGCGGCTCGCGCCTGAACGAGGTCCGGAGCAGCGGCAGCGGGCTGGGCCTCGCCATCGTGCGCTCCATCGTGGACATGCACGCGGGTTCGATCTCGGTCGAGAGTGGTCCCGGCGGAACGTGCTTCCAGGTCCACCTGCCGAACGATCCTCGTCACCCCGAGCACGGCGAGTCGCCGGGGGTGGCGGAAACTTCACCGTCCGAGGCGCCGCAGGTCAACGCGGCCCCGCCAACCTATAGCGACAGACCACTCCCCATCCCGCCGCTCGCGGCCGAACGCCCCCAAGGAACGAACCCCGATGGATGATCAGCACATCGACCCGTACACCCGTCAGCACCGCGATCCACAGCCGGACGACATGACGGACCAGACCCAGCGGTACTCGCCCGGTGTCAGCGCGCGCCCGGCCTGGTCCAGCCACGAGGGATCCACGGCCACCCCGGAGCGCTGGTACGAGCCGGCTGACCCGGTCGCTGCGACCGCGGCGATCCCCAGCACCTCCGCCGTCTCGGCGTCGGCCGGGCCGGTCGTCCAGCGCCGCGGTTCGCGCGGTGGCACGGGCACGGTCCTCGCCTCGGGCGGGACCGTCATCGCACTGAACGCGAGCGGGGCGCTGGATCGTCCGGCCGCCGCCGCCGCCCCGACGGCGGCCAGCACGGGTCGGACCGTGGGGTCCAGCCAGCCCGTGACCATCACGGAATCCTCGGCCACGATCGATGTGGCCGCCGCGGTCAGCCCGGCTGTCGTTCGCATCACCACGACCGGCACGGTGGACACGAACCAGGGCGTGATTCCCGAAACGGGCGTCGGCTCCGGCGTCATCTACGACGCGAACGGCTGGATCCTGACCAACCGCCACGTCGTCTCGGGCAGCCAGCAGATGCAGGTCGAGCTCAACGACGGCCGGGTCCTCAAAGGCGACGTCTACGGCATCGATACGCTGACCGACCTTGCGATCGTCAAGATCGAGGCGACCGGCCTGCCGACGGCGGCGCTCGGCAAGTCCGATGCGCTCAAGGTCGGCCAGCTCGTGGTCGCCATCGGCAGCCCGCTCGGAACGTATTCGAATTCGGTCGCGAGCGGCATCGTGTCGGCCAAGGGCCGGACGATCACGACGGACGGCAACCAGACCCTCAACAACCTGATCCAGACCGATGCGGCGATCAACCCGGGCAACTCCGGTGGCCCGCTCCTCGACGCCGACGGCAATGTCGTGGGCATCAACACGGCCATCGCCGCCAACAGCAGCGGGATCGGCTTCGCCATCCCGATCGATATCGCCCGTCCGATCATGGAGCAGGCCGTCGCCGGCGAGAAGTTGTCCCGCCCGTACCTCGGCATCCGCTACGTCACGATCACGCGCCAGTTGGCCGACGCCCAGAAACTGCCGGTCAAGGACGGTGCGCTCGTGGGTGGCGGGGGGCCGGACGCGAACGGGCCGGCCGTGGAGCCGGGCACGCCAGCGGCCAAGGCAGGGATCAAGGACGGGGACATCATCGTGAAGATCGACGGCCAAGCCATCGATGGTCAGCACCCGCTGGACGCGACCCTCAGCCAGTCGTCGCCGGGCGACCTGGTCAAGGTGGACGTGTTGCGCGACGGGAAGACGATCGCGCTGGAACTGACCCTCGGCACGCGCCCGTCCGGCCTCTAGGAGCGGGAGCGCCAGACCTCGACGCCGGCGTAGTCGAGCGGTCCGCCCAGCTGCACGCCCGGTTTGCGGACGCGGACGCCCACCTCGGTGACGTCGAAATCGGCCAGCAGTTCATGGCTGATCGCCTCGGCCAGGGCTTCAAGGAGCTTGAACGAGGTGGACACCACGATCTGGCGAACGGCGGCGTACACCTTGCCGTAGTCGACGGTCTGGGTGAGATCGTCCTCCGTCCCCGCCGGCTGGAGGTTCTTGATCAGTTCGACGTCCACTTCGAACGCCTGGGTCTGGAGCTGCTCCCAGTCGTAGTAGCCGTGGCGCGCCTCGAAGCGCATGTTGCAGAGCACGATCCGATCGCTCAGGGCTGTCCTCCTGACGCTGCGCCGCCCGGCGACCAGGTCCCGCGGATGATCGCATCGCTGACCCGGGCCACCCGGACGTTGGCCCGGACATCATGGACCCGCACGAGATCCACGCCGGACGCGATGCTCAGGGCGGTCGTGGCCAGGGTCGCCTCCAGGCGCTCGCCGACCGGCAGGTCCAGGATCCGGCCGAGGGTCGACTTGCGCGACGTGCCGAGCAGGATCGGCCGACCCAGCAGCCGTAAGGCCGCGAGGTTCCGAAGCAGTTCGACGTTTTGCGCCGGAGTCTTGCCGAAGCCGAACCCGGGATCGACGATCAGGTCGTCCTCGTGCACCCCCGCACCCAGGGCCCGTTGGATCGCGGCCTGGAGGTCCGCGAGGATCTCCGGCATGAGGGTCGTGTAGCGGGGCTCCAGTCGGTTGTGCATCAGGACGAGGGGAACGCCGTGGGCGGCAGCGACCCTGGCGAGATCACCGTCCGGTGCCGTGGCCCACACGTCGTTGAGCAGGTCCGCGCCCGCCGCAAGGGCGGCTTCGGCCACGTCGGGCTTGGTGGTGTCGATGCTGATGGGGATCGTGGGCAGCGCGGCCCGCACGGCGGCGACGACCGGCACGACCCGCGCCCGCTCGGCGGCGGCGTCAAGGGTCGTGTGACCTGGGCGGGTCGATTCGCCGCCGATATCGAGCAGGTCCGCGCCGTCTTCGACCATGGCCTTGGCGAGCGAGACGGCTCGGACCATCGGATCCGCGGGGTCCGTCGCCAGCAGGCCGTCCTGCGAGAACGAATCGGGAGTCACGTTGAGGACGCCCATGACGAACGTCCGCTCGCCCCAGCGGAAGGATCGTCCGCCGATCGTCGTCGGCGCGGGATGCCCATCGCCCGACCCATCGCGCGCGGAAACGGCCGCCTGCATGGCTCTCCCGGTCACGGCTCGTCGCGCAGCCCCGGATCGTCCACCAGGATGGCCCGCGCGGCACCCACAAGATAGAGCGAGCCGGCCACGACCGTCGGTCCGGGCCCTGCGAGGGCCGTGGCGAGCGCCGTGGCAGGGTCGGCTACGCTCGCGACGGACCTGACCGCCGGCGCCAGGACCCGCCAGCGTTCCGCGAGCTCGTCTGCCGGCATCGCCCGGGGCAGCTCCACGGCTGTGGCCAGGATCGTCGCCCCGGCCATCGCCCTGGAACGGGCCAGGGCACGGACGACGCCATCCACGTCCTTGTCCGCCATCGACGCGGTCACGAGGGTGAGTGGCCCGTCGGTCAGGAATGGGCGAAGGTCGTCCAGGGCCAGGGCAAGCGCCGCGGCCCCGGCCGGGTTGTGGGCACCGTCGAGCAGGACGTCGCCCATGGCCCCGTCAAGGCGCTCCAGGCGACCCGGCCAGACGGCGCCGGCATACCCACGGCGTCGGGCATCGTCGTCCACGTTCGCGATCCCGGCGACGTCGAGCGCGTCGAGCAGCGCATCCGCGACGGCGCCATTCGCCGCCTGGTGACGGCCGCGCAATCCGACCCGGGTCGGCCCGAGCCGGCCCAGGTCGACCTCGATCCCATCGCGGTCCCAGCCGAGGAGCGGCGCAGGGGGCACGACCGTCAAGGGCACGCCCAGCCTGCTCGCCCGTCGCGCGATGACGGCCAGGGCATCGCCGATCGCCCCGGTCACGGCAAGGTCGCCGCGCTCGATGATCGCCGCCTTTTCGCGCGCGATCGCCGTGACGGTCGGTCCGAGGCGGTCCATATGGTCGAGGTCCACGTTCGTGATCGCCGCCACTCCCCCATCCCAGGCGTGGGTCGCGTCCAGTCGCCCACCGAGACCCACCTCCACGAGGGCGACTTCCAGGTCGCACTCGGCGAAGTGCCGGAAGACGACCGCCGTCAGGAGCTCGAACTCGGTCGGCTGCCCATGTCGGCGGGCGACGGCATCCGTCACCCGGAGGACGGCCTCGACCTGGCGGGCGAACGCGCGCGGGTCGATGGGCTGCCCGTCGATCTCGATCCGCTCGCGATACGAGACGAGGTGAGGCTTGGGAGTGGAGCCGACCCGCAGTCCGGCTGCGCGCAGGGCACTTCCCGCCAGCGCCAGCACGCTGCCCTTGCCGTTGGTACCCGCGACGAGCGCGCCACGCACGGCCAGCTGGGGATCGCCCAGGGCACGGAGCAGGGCACGCGTCCGGCCAAGCCCGAGGCGGATCCCGAATCGGCCTCGCTCGGTCAGGGCCGCGAGCGCCTCGTCGTACGCGAGTGGGCCGCTCACTCGCGGGTCAGCTCGTCCTCATAGAAGACGCACTGGTTGAAGCGCGGGGTGAGGCAGACGTCGTTGACGTAGCCCGGGTCCAGGTGGACTCCGCCACGCAGTTGACAGCGGCTGACGTTGGTGTCCTGCCGGATCAGGGCCTTCAAGAGGTGCGGCGCATGCACCGAGATGGCACCACGGGACCCGCTCATGTAGAAGTGTGGGCAGACGTTACGGCGGAGACTGGGCAGCCCGAACCCGATGCGCGGCGGGCTCATGGACATCGTCGCCGCCCCGCCGGCGCGGGCCGCGAGGGGTGAGGCCTGCACGCGAGCGATCGGACCAAGACCGAAGGCTGGTCGGCCGCCGCCCACGGCCGCGCTGAACGACGGCGGACCTGAACCGCCGGTCGCGCCGGGCCCGCTGCCCTGCGACCGACGAAGGTCGTGACCGGATCGTGGATCTCGGGACTGCACTCCAACCCTTCCCCGGGCGGCGTGGACCCTGGCCACGCGCGCTGACCGCGCCAGAGTACAACGCAGTGCAACGGTCCGACACAGCCGTGCGACAATCGACCGCGATGACCACCCGACGCGGCGGTCGCTCCAGTCACGTCCGGCCGCGTCCCCCGGTCGGCGGCCGGGGCGCCCCCGTCAAGTCCCGCCCGACTGCGCCCGCCCCCGGTCGCCTGGCGACGCACACGCCGATCCGGCGCAGCCGGGGCATGCCGATCGTCATCCAGCTCCTCCTGGCCGTGGCCGTGGTGGTCATGGCCGTCGGTGTGCTGTACGTGGCGGTCGGCGGGTTCACGACCGTGGCGAGGTCGCTCGGTTCCACGCTGACCGGTTTCGTCCAGAGCGTGACCGCGACGGCCACCCCGGCGCCGACCACCCTGACGGTCAGCGAACCACCGACCATCTCGTCGCCGGCCGAGCCCTACACCAACGCGGATTCGGTGGATCTGGTCGTGACCGTTCCAACGGCGCTCGCCGGGAACCCGGACTACCAGGTACGGGTCTACCTCGCCCTGGAAGACCAGGCACCGGTGGCGATCCAGCAGTCGCCGCTCGGGCCGACCGCCCGGACCGTCATCCCGGTCACGCTGACCAAGGGCATCAACGATTTCACCGTGACCCTCATCGGACCGGGCGGCGAGTCCGAGTCATCGGCGTTGGTCCGCTATGTCCTCGACCCGACCCCGCCCACGATCAAGCTGACCACGCCGAAAGACGGCGCGACGATCAATCGAAAGGCAGCCGAGCTGAAGGGGCGGACGCAAGGTCGATCCACCCTGATCGTCCGAAACGCCGCGAATGCCTCGTCCATCGTGGGAACGGCCGACGGCGATGGCACCTTCTCGTTGAGCATCCCCCTCGCGATCGGATCCAACACGCTGCGCATCGCGTCCACGGATCCGGCGGGCAACACGAAAGAGATCGAGCTCACCGTCCGGCGCGGCAGCGGCAAGCTCAGGGCGTCACTCAGCGCGTCGATCTACCGGGTGAGTCGATCCAGCCTACCTCGTTCGTTGCGCCTGACCGTGACCGTCACCGATCCCGACGGACAGGTCCTGCCCGGCGCCAGGGTCACGTTCACCCTCAGCATCCCGGGCATCGCCTCCGTGACGGCCGAAGGCGTGACCGGTCCGAACGGACGTGCGATCTGGACGACGACGATCCCAGGCGGGGCAGAGGTCGGTTCCGGCAGCGCCGCCGTGCTGGCGGTCGCGGGCACCTTCGGCAGCGTCTCGGACCAGACCGCGATCACCATCACGAAATAGCCCACCCGATCGCGCTCGACACGGGCCGGGCGCGCAGCTACCATCCGGTCATGCCGATGTGGCGCTGTCCGCATTGCGGGACGCTTCAGGAAGAGACAGCCAGGTGCTGGGTCTGCCGTCGCTCGTCCACCGCTTGTGCGACCTGCCGGCATTTCCGGAGATCGGTCGCGAGCGACCTCCGCTACTGCGGTCTCGATCCTCGGCGCGCACCGCTTGAAGGCGTCGAAGTCCGCGCGTGCTGGACGGGCGGTGGCGATCTGGAGGTGCGGCTCCCGATCGTCGCTGCACGGATGGGTCCTGGGCTCCGCCCGTACGCCGCGGACCCGGCGCCGATGCGTGACTTCGTCGAGGTCGCCCCGGCTCCTCCGACCGCCACCGAACGCCGGAGATCAGCCGCCCGCGCGAAGCGGTCCGGCCCGAGCACCGTCGCCGCGACGGCGGCCGGAGCGCGCTGGAGCCTGTGGGGGGACGCGGAGGGCTAGAGACTGCCAGGGCTGCCGGAGGCGGGGTTACGCGCTCGGAGTCGGCAGCGGGACGCTGGGTACGGGCGTCGGCGTGGGCGGCTCGGGCGTCGGGGTGGGCTTGGGTTTCGGCGTCGGCGTCGGTTCGGGCGTGGGGGTCGGGGT
>JACCVB010000077.1 GCA_013698385.1 Chloroflexota bacterium | reverse complement strand
ACTCGCCCGGAGCCAGCACGCCAGGCAGGGCGGCCTGCAGACCGCGGCACAGGGAGATCAGGTCGTCCATCGGCACGCGCTTGCGCCGATAGGTCGTGGCGGTCCAGTCCGCGTACTCGCGCGCGGGCAGCGGATCGTCCTGCCCGACGGACAGCGCAACTCGCTCGACCAGGAGCTCGGCGTCGTGGAGTCGCTCGCGCAGGCCCGTCTCGTCGTACCGATCGCGCAAAGTCGGGTCCGCGTCCAGCGCGACTTCGAGCGCACGTGCCGCCAATCGCGGCGCGGCCTCGCGAAGTCGCCGGGCGGCGTCGGCCGAGTGCCGGCTCGTGACGAACTGGGGCAGGCCGAGGCTTGGGTGGCTCACGATCGGGAAGTCTAGCGCCGAGGCGGCGGCCACGTCCGGGCAGGCCCGCTACGATGCCGGGACATGACCACGCCGACACCGCCCAAGAGACCGCCCACGACCCTGCCCGCTCCGGGCGAACGACGACTGGCGCACCCTCCGTCCGATCGATATCGACGGAAGACGGCCGATGCGCCGACGGCCGACACGCCACCGCGCCCGACCGCCCCATCGCGGGCCGCGGCCTACGGTCTTTTGGCCGCGCTCGTCAGCGCCGCCCTCATCGTGCTGTTCGGTGGCGTGCTGGCGGTCTCGGCCGGACTGCTCATCGTGGCCGCGTTGACCGGTCGAGCCGTCGGTCTGGGGGTCGTCATCGGGGCGGGATCGAGCCTCGCCGACACGCGGCGCGTGGCGTTGGCGATCGCGCTTGCCACCGGGGCGGTCGTGCTCGGCCAGGTCGGTCTGTGGCTCTATGCCCAGACGGAGGGCGGCGTGCTGTCGCTGATCGATTACCTGGGCGAGACCTTCGGGATCCTCGTACCGCTCCAAGTGGCGCTCGCGGCGGCGGTCGCATGGTGGTCGGCCAGGTGACGGCGGCGCGCGAACCGTTGACCTTCCGGCGCCCCCATGAGGATGACCATCCGCGTCTGGCCGGCGTCATCGACGAGTGGTGGGGCGGGCGTAGGATGCGCCAGCTGCTGCCCCGCCTCTGGCTCCAGCATTTCACCGGAACGTCGTGGCTGGCCGAGACACGGGAGGGTCGCCTCGCCGGGTTCCTGATCGGATTCGTCAGCCCGGATCATCCGGAGACGGCCTACGTCCACATGATCGCCACGGACCCGAACCATCGCCGCGACGGCGTCGGCCGGGCCCTGTACGAGCGGTTCTTCGAGGATGCGGCCGCGGCGGGCGCCCGCCAGGTCAAGGCCGTCACATGGCCCGGCAACCGGGTCTCCGTCGCCTTCCACGTGGGCCTGGGGTTCCGGGTGGACGACGGGCCGGGCGCGCAGCGCCTCTACGGGACGCTCGCCTACGCCGACTTCGACGGCGAGGGCGACGACCGAGTCGTGTTCATGCGCGAGCTTGGTGGGCCGGCCGGAGACGCGACTCCGGCGTGACGCGGCCGCGCGTCATCGCTGCATCCGGTCGGGGCGCGGTGCGCGCCGCTCCCCGTGGTCTCGATGCGCCTCCGCGCTGCGCCTGGCCTCGGCCAGGCGTTCGGTCAGGGCCGGGTCCGCGGGCAGTCCGAAACGATCCGGCACCCGGTCGGGTGCGCTGCCCGACGGGTCGGTCGCACCGTCGGCTGTCGGCCGATCGGCGGGATCGCCCTCGATCGCGCCGGTCGCGCCGTCGGCTGGCGGGCCCGGGCTGACACCTCCGGTCTCACCGACGAACGGCATGCCCTGTCGGTCGACGGCATCGAGACTCATCCGCAGCGCGGCGGTCTTCTGGGTGGCCACTTCCCGGACGTAGTCGGCCTCCTCATCGGCCGTCATCGCGCGGCCGCGGACGATGCCCTTCGGCTTGCCGACCATCAGCCAGGCCAGGTGGTAGCGATCCATGCTGCCCCACGCGAGTGCGAGCAGATCGTCCGACAGCTGGAGCCAGACCTGGAGGGCACCGAGCGACGGCTGGGCCGCCAGCCGCTCACCCTCATCGACCAGCTGGCGCGTCCGCAGGATCAACTCGTCGCGGGTCACGGGCTGGGCACCGGTCCTGCGTCCCGGATCATCGCCTCGCGGTCTGCCCGCGCGCGCCGCGTCCAGGGCCCGGGCAGGCCGTCGCCGATCGCCTGCCCATCGAACGAGGTCACGGGCAGGATCCCGGCCACGCTCGAGGAGAGGAACGCCTCGCGCGAGGCGGACAGGTCGGCTGGGAACAGCTGGGTCTCGATCGGACGCAGGCTGACGGAGCCGGCCCAATCGAGCAACCACGAACGGGTGGTGCCGGGCAGGATCGCGCAGTCGAGCGAGGGCGTCGCGAGTTCGAGGTCGCCGTTACCGGCGGGCTCGGCGTCGCCATCGCTACCCTCGTCGCCGGGCTCGCCGTCGACGTTCGATCGCCGGACGAGGAACAGGTTGGCGCTGGTCGATTCGGACAGGTGGCCGTCGATCGTCAGGAAGACGGCGTCGTCGGCACCGGCTCGTCGAGCCTCCAGGCGGGCGTACACGTACTCCGCCCGTGACGTCGTCTTGAGCGAGGCGAGCGGGTCCTGCGGGTCGCGCCGGACCCGGGAGGTGACGAGGCGCAGCCCGCGCTCCAGGTGGGAAGCCGGCGCCTCCACGACCGGCCAGGCCTGGACGACGACCGTCGCGGCGACGCGTTCGCCGACCGGGAGGACGCCGCGGGTCAGGTAGGCGCCCCGGGAGACGGTGATCCTTACGGAGGCGTCGGCTTCGGAGACGGTCAGCCCCTCGGCTGCCAGGAGGGCGTCGATCCCCGTCGCGATCCGATCATCAACGTCCGCCGGAAGCTCGATCTCCAAGCCGTCCGCCGAGCGATGGAGGCGAGCTAGATGTGCGTCGAGTTCCGTGACCCGGCCGGCCCGAGCTCGGAGCGTCTCGAACACCCCGTCGCCGAGCTGGAATCCCCGATCGAAGGCGGACAGGTGCGGGCCGTCGGCTGACACGAGCTGACCGTCGATCCA
The DNA here is from genome assembly GCA_013698385.1 of Chloroflexota bacterium. Classification (GTDB taxonomy): domain Bacteria; phylum Chloroflexota; class Limnocylindria; order Limnocylindrales; family CSP1-4; genus SPCO01. The sequence goes on along the minus strand of JACCVB010000077.1, from coordinate 4,530 downwards.
GATGTGGCCCGGCCCCGACCTGGTTCCGGGCGACGCCGCCGCGCCGCTCGCGCCCGTGTTCGGCTCGCCGGTCACTCGATCTCCTCGCCACCGATGGCGCCCAGCGGCCCCCTTGCCTTGGCCACCGTCTCATCCCACTCCGCGGCCGGATCACTCCGCCACGTGATGCCGCCACCAACGTGCAGGGTCATCCGACGACCATCGGCCACGAACGTGCGGATGACGATGCTGGTCTGCATCGCCCCATCCGGCCCGAACCAGCCGAGTGCGCCGGTGTAGGGGCCGCGCCGGACCGGCTCGAGTCCCTCCAGGATCTCCATCGCCCGGATCTTCGGGGCGCCTGTGATCGAGCCACCCGGAAACGACGCCGCCAGCAGGTCGAAGGCGTCGCGCCCCGGCGCGAGCTGCCCGGTCACGGTGGAGACCAGGTGCTGGACGGCGGCCGTGCGCTCCAGTCGACAGAGGCGCGGCACCCGGACGCTGCCCGGGACGCAGACGCGGCCGAGGTCGTTGCGCAGGACGTCGACGATCATCACGTTCTCGGCGCGGTCCTTGGCGCTGCCCAGGAGCTCGCGAGCGAGGGCTCGGTCGTGGGCCTGGTCGCGGCCTCGGGGACGAGTGCCCTTGATCGGGTCCGTGGAGACGCGCCCTTCCGGGTCCGCCGTCAGGAACGGTTCGGGCGACGCCGACAGCAGCGCCCTGGGGGCACCGGTCTCCGGGGATGCTCCGAGGTCAAGGTAGGCGCTGAACAGGGACGGATCGCCGGTCCGCAGTCGGCGGTAGCGCGGCCACGGGTCGTCGTCGAAGGGCGTCTCCAGCCGACGGGTCAGGTTGGCCTGATAGATGCCGCCGCGGGCGATGTGCGACCGAACGTCGTCCACGCCGGCCTCGAACTCCCGTCGCGAGCGACCCGAGGTGAAACGCAGGAGGCGGTCCTGGGCCGCGTGACGGGCCTCGGGGTCCGCCGCCCCGGAGTCCGTCGCGGCCCAGCCGCCGGCGGCGTCGGCCGACTTCGCGGCCAGCGTCCAGCGGCGTGCCAGGCGGGTCCGGACATCATCGAGCCGTCGAGCCAGGCGTCGGCTATCGCTATCCAGCGCTCGACCACCCAGCCAGGCGCGACCCGCCCGCCGATCCCACGCCAGGACCCAATCGTGGAGCGCGAGGCGAAGCGGCGGGAGCCCCTGGTCGTCGTCGGTCAGGGCCGGCAGACGTTCCAGCGCGTGACCCAGGTCGTAGCCCAGGAAGCCGACCAGGCCGCCCAGGAACAGCGGGGTCTCGAGCCGTTTCAGCGGGGCGTGGTCCGGCGGGTGGACGGCGAGGCGCGTGACGAGTCGCCGCGCGACGGCGAACGGATCGGGCCCAGCCGCCGGCGACTCGAGGACAGCCGCAGGGTCCGCCGACAGGTAGGTCCAGCGGGCGTTCCGACCCGGCCGCGCGCTCTCCAGCAGGACCAGCCCGGGCAGGTCGCGGAACGCCTCGGCGACATCGATCGCTCGAGCGGACGCGACTTCATCCGGCAGCTGTTGCAGCACGACGGTCGCGAGCGAACGACCGGACGCATCCGGGCCGACGGGGATCACGCGCTCGATGATACGGCCGACCCCACGTCCGCGACGGTGATCGCGACCGCCACGGCCGGACCGACGGTCCGCCGGCCCGCTACAGTCCGCGGATGCGTGCACGAGACCTTGGCATCACGATCGGACGCGGCCAGCCGGGGCCACTCAACGCCATCACGGACGTCGGGGGCGTGACCGTGGGGCACACGACCCTCATCTCCGGCGACGGCCCGCTGGTAGTCGGCCAGGGCCCGATCCGCACCGGCGTGACCGTCGTCCTGGCGCGCGGCATGGAACGCCGCAAGGAGCCGGTCTTCGCCGGCTGCCACCGGCTGAACGGGAACGGCGAGCTGACCGGCCTCGAGTGGGTACGCGAGTCCGGGCAGCTGACCACGCCCATCGCGATCACCAACACGCACAGCGTCGGCATCGTCCGGGATGCGCTCGTAGCCGCGTCGCTGGATCCTGCCGACCCGACCGGGTCGTACTGGTCACTGCCCGTCGTCGGCGAGACCTACGACGGGCTGCTCAACGACATGAACGGCTTCCACGTTCGCGCGGAGCACCTCCACGGGGCTCTTGCCAGCGCGGCGAGCGGACCGGTCGAAGAAGGAACGGTCGGTGGCGGGACCGGCATGATCTGCCACGAATTCAAGGGCGGCATCGGGACTGCGTCGCGGGTGATCGAGGCAGCGTCCGGTGGCTGGACGGTGGGCGCCCTCGTCCAGGCGAATTACGGCAGGCGCGGCTGGCTCCGGATCGATGGCGTGCGCGTCGGCGAGGCCATTCCCACGAGCAAGGTCTCGAGCCCGTGGGACCAGGCCGATCAGCCCAAATCGCCGCCGCCGGGATCGGGGTCGATCATCGTCGTCGTCGCGACCGATGCGCCGCTGCTCCCCCACCAGTGCGAGCGACTCGCCCAGCGAGCCGGTCTGGGCCTCGCCCGGATGGGCGGCACGGGCGGCCACACGAGCGGCGACCTGTTCATCGCCTTCGCCACCGGCAACTATCCTCCGCAGGAGGTCGATGACGAGGATCCCAGAAGTCTTGGCACGTACGATGTCCGCGCCGTCGGCGACGCCGCCATCGATCGACTCTTCGACGCCACCATCGAATCGACCGAGGAGGCGATCGTCAACGCCCTGGTCGCCGCGACCACCGTCGTCGGGCGGGACGGGATCACGGCCCATGCCCTGCCACACGATCGACTCATTGAGGTCATGGCCAACACGGCCGATAGGCGCGGCGGTTGACCATCCCGATATCGCGGCTCCAGGACACGGGCGGCGGTCGCAGATACCGGGCCGGGTCGCTCAGCATGAGGTTGGCCTGGCGCCAGGAGCGTTCCAACGGGCGAAGGAGCGCCGTCTGGTAGGTCGTTCCGGGGTCGAATGGGTGTGTGGGCCGTTCCAAACGCGACCAGAGTCCGGTTCCGTGGTCGGTTGGAACGCCTGTGGCGCCACGCGAACCGACCCGACTTCAGTCGGCGGCGACGGCCGCGGGCTTCTCGATCGGCGCGCCGATCAGGCTGCCGTACTCCGTCCAGGAGCCGTCGTAGTTGCGGACGCGCTGGTAACCCAGAAGTTCGTGCAGGACGAACCACGAGTGGGACGAGCGCTCCCCGATGCGGCAGTAGGCGATGACGTCCTTGTCCGCGGTGATGCCTTTGGCCTCGTACAGCGCCCGAAGATCGTCGGCATCCTTGAACGTCCCGTCCTCCTTGACGGTCTGGGCCCACGGGATGGAGGCGGCGCCCGGGATGTGACCGGCGCGCTGCGCGGTCTCGCTCATGCCGGGGGGCGCGATGATCTCGCCGTTGAACTCGGCCGGCGAGCGGACGTCCACAAGCGCGAGTCCCGGGTCGTCCAGGCGCGGCAGGATGTCGTCGCGAAACGCCCGGAGCGCGAAGTCGGCCTCAGGCAGCTCGTAGCCGCTCGCTTCGAACGAGGGCACGTCCGTGCTCAGCGGCAGTCCCCGATCCAGCCACAGCTTCCGGCCGCCGTTCATGATCCGGACATCCGCATGGCCGTACAGCTTGAGCTGCCAGTAGGCCCACGCCGCGAACCAGTTGTTGTTGTCGCCGTACAGCACGATCGTCGTGTCCGGGCCGATCCCAGACTGCGACAGCAGCGCGCTGAAATCCTCGCGTGACGCGATGTCGCGGCGGACGCCGTCGGCCAGCTGGCTGGTCCAGTTCCAGGCGACGGCGCCCGGCAGGTGGCTCTGTTCGTAGGACGTCGTATCGACATCGACTTCGACGAAGCGGACGGTCGGATCCTCGAGATGGGCCTTCGCCCACTCGGCCTCGACGAGCGCGTCGTCGGTGGCGTAACCGTGCTGACTCATGTGATGACTTCCTTCCTGGGGGTCCGAATGCGCTGGGTTCGAATGCGGGAGAGACGACGGAACGGGCCGGCGGCTGCGCCTGAGTCCCTCAGTCGCCCGACGGTCGGTCGCGACGGCTGAACTCGGCAAGCCGCTCGGTACACGAGGCGGCGGCGCGCTGCGCCTGGCGGACGATCCATGGGTCCACTCGGCTGGAATCCTCGATCGTCAGGGTCGGTCCGGCCGGACCATCTTCCAGCACGATCCCGGAGCTGTTGCGGTAGTCCGCCATCCAGTTGGCCTGGAGCTGGAGGATGACGTCGGCGACGACCGGGATCGGGAACAGCCAATCCAGGTACATCGCGTTCAGCCGGTCGGCGATATCGCTCAGGCGGATCGGCGTCCCGCGTTCCAGGCGAGCCAGCAGATCGACCACGCGGATCGTCGTGAATGGATCCCCGGACTCGCCGATCGTCGGCGGGTGCAGCGCGGGTGCCGGCAGCCCGTCCGGAGCGGATCGGAGGGGACCAAGCCCGATGGGTGCGGCAGGAGCGTCGGTCACGGGACGGCAGATCTCAGGCGGATTCACTCGGGATTGACGCGAGTCTACCGCACTCGACGCGGCGATCCGGGTGATCGATCGTCC
>JACCVB010000062.1 GCA_013698385.1 Chloroflexota bacterium | reverse complement strand
TGGGCGGCGGCGATCGGCTTGATCCGGTCGAGCGTCGGTCCGCACTGGGCGCTGGCACAGAACTTGGGGGTGGCGAAGATGAGCACGAAGGGTTGCTTCTTCGCCAGGGCATCGGCCACCGAGGTCTCATAGAAGGACTTCACGGGCTTCGAGTCGGTGGAGACCCTGGTCACGTCGCCTCCGACGTCCGCCAGGGTGAGGGTCCGGGAAGCCGGCGCCCGGTCTCCGATCGAGATGACCTGGGGGGTCGTCCGGACTTCGAATTGGGCGCGGATCGTCTCGCTGGGCGAGCCCGGGGCGGCCGTCGTGAAGGCCGCGCCCCACAGGCCCGAGCTCGGGAAGTCGACGTCCACGACGTACAGCCCGCGCGATCCCTCGATGGCCCAGACGAAGGTTCCCTCCTCCGTCGCGACCGGGGTCGCAGGGTCCCTGCCGAGCTCGTAGAACGCCACGGAGGCCGTCCGGTCCGGAGCCGCGACCGGCACGTTCTTCTTGTCCAGGAAGGAGAAGACGAACCGGGTCGGACCGCATGCCACGGCACCGGAGGACGACACGAAGACCGGGATGACCGTGGGGGACTGGGCGGACGGATCCCAATCCGGGACGGCCGATGCCGCGGGCTGGGTGAACTCCGGGCAGGTGCCACCCGACGGATCGACCGCGGCTCCCGACCCAGGTGCCGCCGCGCTCGACGCGGGTTGCGCGCCGCCACAAGCCAGGAGCGCGATCGCGAGTCCGACGAGCAGTCCGCGATGGCCGACCAGGCGAACGGGCTGAATCATTCGGCAAGGGTAGTCGAGCCGGTCCGGGGCCGTGTTCACGCTAGAATACGGGCACCTTCCCGATCAGCCGCGACCCGTCACGGACGCGCCCACGATGGGCGGACCAGGAGACTCGTTGAACCGCTTCCAGAGACTCGCCGCCCTGACCCTCGGCACGGCCATCCTGCTGGTCACGATCGGCGTCATCGTCCGGGCCACGGACTCGGGCCTTGGTTGCCCCGACTGGCCGCTCTGTCACGGCCGGATCGTGCCGCCGTTCGACGATGCGAAGGCCTGGATCGAATGGTGGCATCGGACGATCGCCGCGATCATCGGCATCCAGATCCTCGGCCTGGCGGTGCTTGCCGTGCGCGACCACCGCGATCGCGCGTCGATCCTCTGGCCGTCGTTCGCGGCCGTCGGCCTCGTCGGGTTCCAGGCCTGGCTCGGACGCGAGACGGTCCGCCTCGGCAACAGCGGGGAGTCGGTCACGGCCCATCTGGCGGCCGCGATGCTGCTGCTGGGCCTGCTCGTGTTCCTGACCGTGCGGGCTTCGTATCCGGCACGCGTCGGCGGGCCTGGGGCAAGTCAACGGTTCACGCTCCTTGCCGCATTCGCCACGCTGGCCACGTTCGCCCTGCTGCTGTTCGGTTCGCACGTCACTGCGACGGACTCGGCGCTGGTCTTCCCGGATTGGCCGCTGATGGGCGGCAGCCTCGTCCCACCCCTCACGGAGGTGACCGCCGCGCAGATCCTCCACCGCTGGGTGGCTGCCTTGGTAGGGCTGATCGTGCTGGCGGTGGTCGTCGCGGCCTGGCGGACCCAGCGTCGGCATCGGACGCTGCTCACCGTCTCGCTCGTCGCCGCGGGCCTCTTCGCGGTCCAGATCGTGATCGGTGGCCTGCAGGTCCTCACGGACCTCAGCGGCTGGTCCCAGACGCTCCATCTCGCGCTCGGCGCGGTCATCTGGTCGCTGCTCGTGGGGCTGACGGTCACGAGCTTCTACGCGGCACGGACGGCGTTCGCGACGGACGGGGACCCGGTCGGGCCGAGCGGCGGCGGCGGTCGACTGACGGAAGGCGACCGCGGCCCGGCCTATGCACCGCGCACGACGAAGGAATCGATCCGCGCCTACGTGGCCTTGACCAAGCCGCGGATCATCGAACTGCTGTTGGTCACGACGGTCCCCGCCATGGTCCTCGCCACGCGCTGGGTCCCGAGCCTCGATTGGGGCGAGTGGGGCTGGCTGGTCGTCTGGACGATGATCGGCGGGACCCTGGCGGCCGGCAGCGCGAACAGCATCAACTGCTACCTGGATCGCGATATCGACGGATTGATGACCCGCACCCGTCGCCGACCGCTGCCCGCCCATGAAGTGGAACCGGAGCGCGCGGTGATCTTCGGGATCGTGCTGGGCATCCTGTCGTTCGCGGTGATGACCTGGTTCGTCAACCTCCTGGCGGCCTTCCTGACGCTGCTCGCGATCGCGTTCTACGTCGTCGTCTACACGATGCTGCTCAAGCGCACGACGACCCAGAACATCGTGATCGGCGGGGCGGCAGGTGCCCTGCCTCCGGTCATCGGCTGGGCGGCCGTGACGGGCAATGTGGGGGTCCCGGCCCTCATCCTGTTCGCCCTGGTGTTCTACTGGACCCCGCCCCATTTCTGGGCCCTGTCGCTGCGCATCCGCAAGGACTACGCCGCGGCCGGGGTGCCGATGCTGCCCGTCGTCAAGGGCGTTCCCGAGACGACCCGCCAGATCGCGCTCTACACGTTCCTGATGGTGGCCATCTCGTTGATCCTGTGGCCGGTCGCGCACATGGGCCTGATCTACCTCGGCGCGGCCGTGGGCCTCGGCGCGATGTTCATCTGGCAGGCGCTGGCGCTGTGGCGTCGGGGCTCGTCGGAAGAGGCGTCGACGACCGGCGCGATCAAGCTCTATCGCTACTCGATCAGCTACCTGTCCCTGCTCTTCCTCGCGATCGCGGTGGACGCACTCGTGTTCGTCGGCTGAGCGGGTGGCTCCTCCGTTGAAGATCCAGTTCCTGGGCGGCGCCACCACCGTCACCGGATCCCAGTTCCTGCTGACCACGGAACGGGCGCGCGTGCTGATCGACTGCGGGATGTTCCAGGGCAGTCCCAATGAATCGGTCCGCAACCGGGTTCCATTCGGCTTCGAGCCAGCGTCGCTCGATGCCGTCGTCCTGACCCATGCCCACCTGGACCACTGCGGCCTGCTGCCGATCCTGGTCCGGGAGGGCTACCGTGGGGCGATCCACGCCACGGCGGGCACGGTGGAGTTGGCGACGCTCGTCCTACTCGACTCGGGCCACCTGCACGAAGAGTTCGCCAAGCGCGAGGCACGCTGGGAGAAGCGCCACCCGGACGAGGTCGCGGCGGATGACGCCAAGGAGGCGGCGCAGTACCAGGCGGCGATCGACCTCGCGGCCACGGGCCGATCCGAGGAGGCCGCCCCGGACGTGCGC
>JACCVB010000058.1 GCA_013698385.1 Chloroflexota bacterium | reverse complement strand
GGCTCATCGAAGACGACCAGGTTCGAGTGGTTCTCCGGCGCGGTCGCGACGTCCTGGGACGCCGGCCGCGCGCCGATGAAGGCCATCAGTCCGGGCACGCGCTGAAGCACGTACGAGAAGTCCTCGGCGCCCATCACGGGCGCCGCCAGGTCATCGATGACGGCTTCGCCACCGACCGCGACCGCCAGGTCCCGGAACCAGCCCGAGGCCACCGGATCGTTCATCGTGACCGGATAGCCGGCCACGATCTCGAGGTCGATCGTCGCGCCGTGGGCGGCCGCGATCCCGGCCGCGACCTGGCGGACGAGGTCCGCCGCCGCCGCGCGGGTCGAGTCCGACACGCTTCGGATCGTGCCCTCGATCTCCACCGAGTCCGGGATGATGTTATTGGTCGTACCGCCGCTGATGCGGGCGATCGTCACGACCGCCGGGTCGAAAACGTCGATCCGCCGCGTGACGGCGGTCTGGATCGCGAGCACGAATTCCGCCGCGACGGTGATCGGGTCCAGCGCCAGGTGCGGCGTGGAGGCATGACCGCCGCGACCCCGGACCGTCGCCACGATCCGGTCCGCTGACGCGAGCATGGCGCCCGGCCGCAGCGCGACCACACCCGTGGGATAGCGGGTGCTGATGTGGAGGGCCACGGCGCGCCGGACATCCGATCCGTCCAGCAGCCCTTCCTCCAGCATGAACCGGGCCCCGTGGAAGCCTTCCTCGCCGGGCTGGAACATGAGCAGGACCGGGCCCGGTAGCTCCGCCTGGCGCTCGACCAGCAGGCGCGCCGCTCCGAGCAGCATCGCGACGTGCGTATCGTGGCCGCAGGCGTGCATCGTCCCCGGGATCTCCGACGCGAAGTCGAGGCCCGTGTCCTCTCGCAAGGGGAGGGCGTCCATGTCCGCGCGCAGGAGGGTGGTCGGCCCGCCGGACGAGCCTTCGATCAGGGCCGTGACGGACGTCGTCGTCGCCCCGAGGCGCGGCTTCAGCCCGAGCGCTTGCAGTCCCTCGACGACGAGGCGCTGGGTCTCGGGTAGCTGCAGTCCGATCTCGGGACGGCGGTGGATCCGACGGCGGGTCTCGATGACCTCGGGCAGGATCGCCTGGGCGGCATTGAGGAGCGGCGTGGTGTCGATCATCCGCCGAGTATGGCGGGCCTCGGCGACCGCAGCGTGCGTCCGCGTCCCCGCCGAGATGCCATCAGCCGGCGCGCCGCAGCGCGTGCAGCGGCCAGACCGCCAGGCCGTACCCGACGAGCGCCGCGGCGGCGACGCCGGCAGAGAACAGGATCGCCTTCGACGAGCCGACCGTGGCGGCGCCATCGCCCAGCCCGTGCCAGCCCGTTCCGGCCAGACCGGCCAGCCCGGCCACGATGAGGCCGGTCACCAGGCGATGCCGCCGGGGGCTCCACGCGGCACGATCCAGGGTGGTCGCGAGCGCCGCCAGCGGTCGACGTTGCAGGCCACCCAGGACCAGCAGGTCGTCGATCGTGTCCGGTTCCGTGTCCATCGCCGCCGACGCACCCGACATCCATGGTCGTTCGACGCCGCGGCCCGGCCCTGCGCGGCGCCTGGGCCAGGCCCGGGCCAGGGCCAGCCAGGCGAAGAGCGTGGCGATCGCAGCCAGTCCCACGAGGAGGCCGACGAGGACCAGCGGCCCACGAGTCGACGATCCACTCAGCGCCAGGACAGTCGCGAGGAGGCTGGCCGGGTCGTGGCCGCGAAGCTCCACGAGGCTCCAGATGCCAAGGGCGTTGACCGCCAGCGGACCCGACACGAGCAGCAGGGTCAGCAACAGGCCGCGCCGGATGCGGGTCTCGATCGCCGACGTGACCTCCCAACCGGACGCCGCCGGACGTCGCCAACGGCGCAGGGCACGGATGCCGGTCGTCAGGAGGACGGCCACGAGGATCAGGACGGACACGGAGGCCACCGTCTCATACGGACCGTCCGTGAACGGGATCGCGGGGCGGGTGCGCGGCATGCGCGCGGTCACCAGGAACAGGGCGATGAAGGCGACGGAGGCGAGCGCACTGGACTTGATGGCCAGGTCCAGCCGGCGTCGACGAGGCGGCTCGATCGCGGACCCGCGCGACCACATGACCCGGGGTCAGCCCTCGCCCCGGCGGACCCGGCGGATCTGCTCGGCATGGTCGTGCGCGTGCTCGGTGTAGATGCTCAGCCAGCGTTCGACGTCGTACCGGCCGGACTCGCTGTGTGTGCCGCCGCGTCGCCACTCGTCGGGAGTCAGGCTGAGTAGGAGCTCGCGGCTTGCCTGGCGCACGGCCTTGAGGACCGCGACCGACGCGTCGATCGGCCGGTCGTAGTGCAACCGGCGCGCCCAGACGGGTTCGTCATAGGCGGTGATGACCGGGTCGTCCTCAGCGATCAGGCGACGCAACCGGATGTAGGCCATCGATTCGCTGTCGGCCAGGTGGTGGACGATCTCGCGGGCGCACCAATCGCCCGATGGTGGCCGGCGATCAAGCTCCGCGTCGGTCGCACCGTCGAGGGCTTCGACCACCGCCTGGGCGCCTAGGCCATATCGTTCCAGCCGGCTTTGGAGAGTCTGAGCGTTGGCGTCGTCGTTCATCCTTTTCAGGGTACGCCAGCCGGCTCCGGCGGTCGTCTGGGGCAAGGCCGACCACCATTTCGTCGGACCGTGACAAGATCGTCCCCCGACAGGAGGAACCACGATGACGACCCGCGCGACCGGCCCGTTCGAGGTCGAGGACTTCAGCCCCGAGACGATCCTCGACCGCGACGGCTGGGATCTTGGCCGGATCCGGCTGACCAAGCGGTTCCATGGTGACCTCGAGGCGACCGGCACCGTCGAGATGCTCAGTGCCGTGATCGATGGAACGCCGACGGCCTACGTCGCGATCGAGCAGATCGAAGGGCGGCTCGGTGGCCGATCGGGCCGATTCCTGCTTCAGCACGCCGCGCCCTCGGGCGAGGTGCCGATCCGGTTATCGATGATCGCCGGCTCGGGTCGGGGGGACTGGGCCGGCCTCACCGGCGAGTTCTCGATCGATGCCGCCGATGATGGCGGCCACACCTATGTCTTCGACTACACGTTCGGAGAGGTTCCCGGCCCGCGTTGACGCCTCTGACGGGCCGCCCTAGACTCAATCCCGACGAAACTACTCGGATATGAGGCCTCCCCTGAGCGTCCCCTCTCTCCAGCGCCCCGTGTACCACGGCTCCGGTGCCGTCTCGTTTTCCACCAAGGGCGAGTACGGCGTGCGGCTGATGGTCCAGCTTGCCCGGTATCACGGCACCGGTCCGGTCAGCCTGGCCGGGATCGCCGCCGAGGAGGACTTGCCTCGGGCCTACCTGGAGCAGCTCGTCGTGAGCCTGCGCGAGTCCGGGCTCGTCCGAAGCACCCGTGGCGCCCACGGCGGGTACGAACTCGCGCGCCCACCGGAGTCGATCGTGATGGGCGAGGTCCTCCGCGCACTGGAGGGCCCGATCGCCCCGATGATCTGCGCCAGTGACGACCCGGAACACGCGACGATCTGCGACCGCTCGGCCCGCTGCACGGTCAACGTGCTGTGGGTGCGCGTTCGGGACGCGGTCACGGGTGCCCTCGATTCCATGACCCTGGCGGAGCTCATGCCGCCGCCGCCGGTCACCTTCGATGACTTCCAAGGAGCGACGATCCCCTCGTGACTGACCAGCCGTCGACAGACAAGCACCTCGTCATCCGCGGCCTCCGCGTCGCGCCCGCGGCGAACCCGGATCGCGAGATCCTGCAGGGCATCGACCTGACCGTCGGTGAGGGCGAGGTCCACGCGATCATGGGCCCGAACGGCTCGGGCAAGACGACCCTGGCCTATGCCCTGATGGGCCACCCGGCGTACCTCGTCAAGGCCGGCGAGGTCCTCTGGCAGGGCCGCGATATCCTCGCCCTCTCACCGGACAAGCGCTCGCGACTGGGACTCTTCCTCGCCTTCCAGTACCCCACCGCGATCCCTGGCCTGAGCGTCGCCTCGTTCATCCGCAGCGCCCTCAACGCCAAGCTCCAGGGGATCGACAAGAACCCCGACATCGACCCGACGGACGCGGTCAAGGGTGGTGTCTCCATGCGCGACTTCCGGAACAAGATGCGCGAGAAGATGGCCATGCTCCGGATGGACGAGAGTTTCGCGTCGCGCTACGTCAACGAGGGCTTCTCCGGCGGGGAGAAGAAGCGCCTGGAGATGCTCCAGATGGCCGTCCTGGAGCCGCATATGGCGATCCTCGACGAAACCGACTCCGGGCTCGATATCGACGCCCTGCGGATCGTCGCCGAAGGCGTCAACGCGATGCTCAACCCGAACCTCGGCGTCCTGCTGATCACGCACTACCAGCGGTTGCTCAACTACATCCAGCCGGATCTCGTGCACGTGCTTGCCCAGGGCCGGATCGTCAAGAGCGGCGGCAAGGACCTGGCGCTTCGGCTCGAGGACGAAGGCTACGGCCCGATCCTGCGCGAAGCCGGCCTGTCGCCGGACCTGCCCGATGAGGCGCTACTCGTGCCCAAGGGCCCGGAGCTTGAGCACGAGCCCGTGGAGGCTGCCCGCTAGCCGGGCACGGATCTGCGATGGCGATCGAAACCTCTCCCAGCCCGTCAGTCGAAGGCGCCGCGACGCCGGTCGCGCCACTCGACGTCGCCCGGATCCGGACCGAGTTCCCGATCCTCGAGCAGTCGATCAACGGTCACCCGCTGATCTACCTGGACTCCGCATCGACGAGCCAGAAGCCGCGCGCCGTCATCGACGCCCTGGCCGGCTACTACCGCGAGTACAACGCGAACGTCCACCGCGGGATCTACACGATCGGCGAAAGAGCCACGGCCGAATACGAGAAGGCCCGGGTCAAGGTCGCGCGGTTCATCAACGCCCCGGATAGTCACGAGGTCATCTTCACCCGCAACGCGACCGAGGCGATCAACCTCGTGGCGTATTCATGGGGCCGGCGCAACATCGGGCGTGGCGACCAGATCGTCCTGACCGAGATGGAGCATCACGCCAACCTCGTGCCCTGGCAGCTCCTGGTCCAGGAGATGGACGGCGACCTCGAGTTCATCCCGATCA
>JACCVB010000056.1 GCA_013698385.1 Chloroflexota bacterium | reverse complement strand
ACGATGTCGAGACCCAGCCAACGCTTCAGGAGGGAGACGTCGCGCGCTCGGCCGCGGCCGGCGATGCGGGACGGGCGGGGCAGGATCAGCAGGACCCGGATCGTGTCGGCGGCGGCCCATGTGGCGGCGTCGTCCAGGCCAGCCCGGCGGAGCCCCGCGGCCAGGGTCGGTGCGAGGCCCAGTTCGTCGAACCAGGCCGCGCTCGTTGCATCGACATCCGCGGCGGGTGCCAGCGACCCCATCGGCGACAGGATCAGCCAGGCGAGCAGGGCCGCCCGATCGGCACGGTCCGCCTTCGGCTCGAGCGCTGCGATGGTGGCGGCCGTGCGTTGCCGGATCGCGCCGGCCAGCGACCCCGTTTCGCCCTGGACGCCGGTCGCGTCGCCCACGGCCGCGAGAAAGGTGGCAACGCGCTCCTCGAGCACGTCCAGGTCCGCGGTGGTCGCGCGGCCATCCAGGATGGCGCCGAGGTGGGAGCCGTCGAAGATGGCGAGGAGCGGCGCATGGACGGGCTCGAGTCGTGTTTCCGGAAGCGCTTCGTCGAGCGACGCCACCCCTCGACCCGCCAGGCGCGCCTCGAGTCGTCGCCACTGTCCGGCGGACCCATCGCGCACCTCGTCGAATTCCCACAGGACGTGACCTTCGTACGCGCCGAGCGCGACCGGCAGTCCGCGCTCCCACAGATCGCGGCACGAGCAAAGGTGTTCCAGCCCGGTCCGCGCGTCCCGGTAGCGCACGAACGCGGCTGGATCCTTCGACAGGCCGAGCCCGTCGGCCAGCGACCGGCGGACCAGCCGCCGGGCGCCGCTGGTTGTCTTGCGGGCGAACGCCGCCGACTGGCGGATCGTGCCGGTGGTGGAGCCAGATCGACCGTGATAGAGGACGAGCGATCGGGTCGGTCCGGCGCCGTTGGAGTAGGCGAAGACGTCTTCGTCGACCGTCCCGTCGTCCTTGACCAGGTCGTACAGCAGGAAATCGCCCGCCTCGGCGAACCAGGCTCGTCGATGGAGGAGCGGAAAAAGCTCCCGCTGATGACGCTTTAGGAGCCACGGGTCCGGCCGCTCGTCAAGGACCGCCCGGCGGTATTCCATCCCGTACTTCTCGGCGAAGCCCTCGACCTGGCCGTGGCCCAGCATCGGTAGTCCCGGCAAGGTGGCCATGACCATCGCCACCCCGACGTACTTGTCGCCCTTGCCGAACTGCTCGACCGCGGTCTCCTCATCCGGGTTGCTCATGAAGTTGACGTAGCGCTTCAGGATCTCCGGATCGAGCTCCAGGGTCTCCTTGATGACCGCCCGGAAGCCCGCGCCGTCCTCGTCCCGCAGCATATGCATGAACGCGCTGTTGTAGACCCGATGCATCCCGAGGGTCCGGACGAAGTAGCCCTCCAGCATCCAGAACGCCTCGGCCAGGAGGAGCGTTTCGGGCACCTCGACGGCGACGCGATCCACGACTTCGCGCCAGAACTCGGCCGGCATCCGGGCATCGAACTCGGCCTTCGGGATGGCGTGCTCCGCGCGCGACGGGATCGCGTCCCCGGCGCCCGGCTGCGGCCACCAGAGGCGTTGCACGTGCCGCCTGGCGAGGACCATCGCGGCGTCGAACCGGATGATCGGGAACCGCCGCGCAACGTCCAGGATCGCCTCGATCACCTGCTCGCGAACGACGGGGTCCAGGAAATCCAGCTGGGCCGTGTCGTTCCACGGGAAGCTCGTGCCGTCGTTGCCGTGGTAGACGTAGCGCGCCTCGCCGCTCGCCCGATCGACTCGCTTGAAGACGACGGCCGCATCCGAGTCGTCCCAGTAGTGATCCTCCAGCACGATCCCGGCTCGGGGATCGCCGGACAGGTCCGGACCGTCGAACGTATAGGCCGGATAGGGCGGTTCGGGCAGGGACAGGAACCACTCGGGGTGCTCGATCACCCAGCGTGAGTCGATGCCCATGTGGTTCGGCACCATGTCGCTGGCCAGGCGGATCCCGCGCTGCCAGGCGCGGTCGCGCAGGTTCGCGTAGGCTGCTTCGCCGCCGAGGTCATCGGCGATCCGATAGTCGTCCAGCGAGTAGGCCGAGGCCACGGCGTCCGCGTTCCCGCGCAACCGCTTGATGCGCTCCGAGGCGATGGAGCGCTGCCACAACCCGATCAGCCAGAGGCCGGTGACGCCCCACGACACGAGCTCGTCCAGCGCTTCGTCCGGGATCGCGTCGAGCGTCCGGATCTCGCGGGCGTACCGGCGCGACAGCTGATCCAGCCAGACATAGGTGGCCTTGGCCATCAGGACCACGCGGGGCATCCAGGCGGAATCGGTCGAGAACGCCTCGGGTTCGCCGTCCACGGCGGGGCTGAGGACCGGGCGCCCGACGGGTCGACCGGCGGGCCCTGGGTCGCGGCGCGGTCCGCCGCCACCACCACCACCGCCGCCTCCGAACCGACGATGCAGGCCGCGCTCCTCTTCGCCGAGGATCCCGAGCGTCTGGTCGACCCGGGCGGCGAGGTCGTCCAGACCGCCACCGAGCAGCCAGCCCCACTCGGCCTGGATGAACCGCAGCTGGCCGGTCAGGGAGTGGGGCGAATGCCGACCGGGTTCGCGGAGCAGGTCAAGCAACGTTCGCGAGCCCCCGCCGCCGGCTTGCTCTGGCGCCAACGGGCCCGTGCCGCTCCGGGAGTCATCGGGCAGGGGCAGGGCGGCCAGGTGGTGCTCCACGGTCCGCATCGCCGCCGCGAGTTCCGTTGCCGCGAAGCCGGAAGCGTCGATCAGTCCGCGCAGCGGCGCGGCGGCCGGGTTCTCGTTCGCCATCTGGATGAGGATCAGGTCCTCCAGCCGATGCTCGTCGGTGGGCTCCACGCCCGGGAAACGGGTCGCGAATTCGGACAGAAGCTCCTCGGTCGGGTCGCGGCCGATCTGGTCCCGGACGGCTTCGAGGGCCGGCCCCACCCCGGCCTCCGGGACCCGCCTGGCCACCTCCACGATCGCCCGGTGGGCCGCTTCATGGAGCAGGCTCAGGGCCAGCAACTCGCCCGACACGGCCTGGCGATCTCCGGCCGCTCGACCCACGTTGAGGCGCGCTACGACACGTCGCGCGACGCCGGGATCCATCCCCTCGGGCTCGCGCGCGAGCGGCTCCAGGCCCAGCCGGGCGAGGGTCGAGCCCAGGAGGGGGATGCGCTTCATACCCGGCGAGTTTCGCACGTCCGCGAGCCCCGACCGTGAGTCAGGCCGACGTCTGCTCCGCGGGCCGGGCGGCGGCAACGTGTTCGATCGCGCGACGAAGGAGCTCCAGCCCCGATGGGTCGAATTCGTAGGTCCACGGGCGGACCCGTTCGGGCCGCGTCAGTCCAAGGTCGAGGCCCGCCTTGAGCGCCTCGCGCGACATCAGGATCAGGTCCGCGGTGCGGTCCACGACCTCGAGCATCTCGGGCGCGCCGATGAGCGCCGGGACGAGCTCGATCCCGGTCGCGCCGGACAGCCGGAGCGTGTCAAGGATGTTGTCCGCGCCGCGCTCCGAGGCGCACACCAGGCCGACCCGCGACCCGGCCGGCAGCCCGGCGATCTCATGGACGAGCTCGAGGTAGCCCGGACCCACGATCATCGCCACCACCGGCACGCGCCCGGCGGCGAGGACCTGGCACTCATCGGCGTGGAAGGTGGTCGTGGCGATCAGGTCGTAGTGGAAGCGGTCCAGGCGCCCCGGCATGTCGTCGATCAGCGTGCCCTCGACCTCGATCATGTCCGGAAACGCGGCGACGAGGCGCTCCGCGTCGTAGCCCGCGTCCGCGCTCGTACATTCGGCGAAGAGGACGCGCACGAGTTCGCCCGGCCGCTTGCGCTCCGTCGCGGCGGCGAATGTGGCGGTCGCGACTTCATCCGCGGTGAAGCCGGCGTGGCTGGCTCGTCGCAGCATCTCGGACACGATGCCCGCGAGCGCCTCCGTGCCGCGGCGTTCCGGCGGGTGGTCCGCGACATGCGTCCCGGCGCCATGGCGACTGATGACGTACCCACCATCGGCCAGGCGTCGATAGACCGCCCGGATCGTGTTGGGGTTCACTCGGAGGGCAGCCCCGAGTTCTCGGACGGGGGGCAGCCGGGAACCCGGCAGCAGCCGGCCGGAATCGATCTGATAGGCGATCTGCCAGTAGATCTGGGTCGAGATGGGCACGTCGGAGTCGCGCTCGACGCCCAGATCTCCGCTCGTCCCGGTCGCGTTCGTCGTGCCCGTCTCCGGCCCGTTCGCGTCAGTTGACATAGTCCGCTAGTCCAATTAGGCTACGACTTGGCCTAGTCCACTATAGCAATAAGGTAGGTGCCCGCATGATCGGGTTGGTCCTTCTCATCATCATCGGTCTCGTATTCGCCGGTCTCGGTCTCGCTTCGCTTCGATGGGGCACCGATACGCGCGACTACGCCATCGGGATCCACTGATCCTCATCTGACGGTCGCCGTTCGACGGACGATCTCGTCCTTTCCGTCCTCAGCCCGTGGCGCGCAGGCCGCGGGCTGACGGATTCTTCAGGCTCGGTCTCGTCCCGTCGTGACGGCCTGGTGCACGGTCCGCACAACGCGTTCGCCGACACCCAGGCGGACGACCCAGGAGACGAGGAAGCCGGCACCCTGGTAGACCCGCTCGAAGCCGTTCTCCGAATTCGAGACCGTCTCGACCGGGGCCCACCATCCGTCGGCGGGCTCGTCCAGGGTCGTCGTGACCGCGATGCCGATGTGGTCGTTGCCCTGGGCAAGGGAGCTGATCGCGGTGGCGGAACCCGCGACATCGTGGGTCGTGCGCCGGCCGGCCACGTCCCACCAGGCTGACGGGTTGCCGCCGCCGCCCAGCAGCGTGAGGGTCCATTCGATCCCACATCGCAACTCGATCGTTGGCCCCTCCCGGTGTTCGAACTCGATCGTCAGGTCGAGGGTCGGTCGCCGCCGGCCGCCGCCCAGGATGATCGTCTTCGTGACACCGATCCGAGCGCCGAGGACCGTCGTCTCGCGCCGGGCGACCACCCGCCCGGGCCCGAGCTCCAGCAGCGCGTACGGCCCATCCACGAGATCGCCGAGGTCGATCGCCCTCGCCATCGCCCAGTCCTCTGGCGTCACCCCGGGATCGAGCAGCCGGACCAGGCCGGATCGGCGCTCGTAGCGGTCGTACACGAGGGCATGGACGAGGGTTGCGTCCGTGACTCGGACGGCGTCATGGATGGACGCCGCACCGCGGTCATCGTCCAGGCCCCCCTCGGCCATCGGCGGCTGGGTCGCCCGCCGATCGCGCAGCGCCTCGTGATAGGCCTCCGGCCGGCGCCGCAGCACGGCCGTCAGCGCATGGCGGACCGCCCGGATATCCCAGCTGCCGATCCCGGCGCCCTCGTCCAGGTCCACCGTCACGACCTGCCCCGTGTCGGCCAGCCGGACTTCATCGCGGCCGTCCAGGTCCAGGTCCAGCAGATCCGCAGCGATGAGCCGGCCGCCGGCCGTGTCGGCGATGTCCTCGGCGGCCAGCAGATGCTCGTAGGTGGCCAGGCGCATGTGGCTGATGTAGATGCCGCCGAACAGGCCGTGCCAGTAGCAATCGTTGGACTGGCCCTGGTAGAGGTGATCGCGGGCGCGTTCGCGTTCCGCTCCACCGGGCATCGCCTCGACCGCCGCGGAAACGCGGAGCATCTGCTTGTGCAGGTCGTTGACCTCGCGGTACTTGACCTGGAAATTGCGCCACGACGCGCCACGCAGCCAGCGCGCCTCAGGTCTGTGCTCGGCCTGAGCCTCGTGCAGCACCCGGGTAAAGCGGGTGCTTTCGGAGGGCGGCAGCGCCCATTCACCCATCTCCGCGTACGAGCCGGTCGGCAGGTAGACCCGTCCGATCGGCGGGTGGGCGTCGAGCCAGGCCGAGGGCGTCGTCGTGGCCAGCCAGTCGGCGTTCGATTCGAGGGCCGTGAAGAACCGCTCCACCCACTGACCGGACCCCCAGCAATGCTCGTGGGTCGTTGGCCAGCCTCCGAACTTCTCCCCGTCGTCGCCCATCATCCCGACCCGCTGGCCATCGTCAGTGGCGTGCGCCCGGAGATAGTCGATGACCTCGTCCACCTCGCGGAAGGGGATCCGGTAGCGCAGCCCCTGCTCCGTCCCGAAGACCCGCACGAGCTGCCCCTGATCTTCCGTCGTGTACGGGCCCCACAGGTCCGCCTCGGGGACGGCGGCGGCCCGGAAGTGCGCGTCGTCGAGGATGGTCCATTCATAGCCGGCGGCGACGAGCGAGGTGGGCAGGTCCGGTTCCCAGACCCGTTCAGCCAGCCACGCCCCACGCGGCCTCTGTCCGAACCGTGCCTCCAGGGCGTCGCGCATGCGGAGCAACTGGGCGATCCGGTCACGTTCGGGCAGTGAGGCCAGGACCGGCTCGAAGTAACCGCCGCCCAGGAGCTCCACCTGGTCACGTGCGATGAGGCGCCCTAGCCGCTCGATCGCGGCGGGACGCTCGGCGATGAGCCAGTTCAGCAGGGGGCCGCTGTAGTGGAGCGCCAGGCGGACGCCGGGATGTCGCTCGATCGCGTCCAGCATCGGGCGGTAGGCCGCCTCGTAGACCTCCGCCAGGACCCAGCCGAAATTGCCGACCGGCTGGTGGTTGTGCAGGGTGAGCGCCAGCGAGATGCGCGGCGCCACGTCTGTCAGCCGGCCTCGCTGGCGACCACTCGGGTCGCGCGCCCGGCCGGCACCGTCGCGCCCTCGGGCGAGTCCACGCCCGCCGCCGGCAGGTACAGGCGCTCGGTGTACTCCTGGAGCATCCGTGTCGTCGAGAAGCGCCAGAGCGATGTCGCCATGGCCCGGCGCATCACGTCCGTCCAGCGCTCGGGCAGGCCGCCGGCGTCGCGCTCGTAGTAGCGCGGGATCAGGTCCTCCTCGAGGAGTCGGTAGAGGTCCTGCGCGTCGGCCCAGTCCTGGGCGGCCTCGTCGGGATTCGTCTCGCGCCCGCCGATGGCCCAGCCGTTGTCGCCCGCATAGCCCTCGTCCCACCAACCATCGAGCACGCTCAGGTTGGGGACGCCGTTCTGGGCTGCCTTCATCCCCGACGTGCCCGAGGCCTCCAGCGGGCGGCGCGGGTTGTTCAACCAGACATCCACGCCCTGGACGAGATAACGCCCGACCCGGATGTCGTAGTCCTCCATGATGAACACGCGACCGCGCAACTGCGGCGATCGCGACAGCTGGAAGATCTCCTGGATGACCTTCTGACCGGGTCGGTCGGCGGGGTGCGCCTTTCCGGCAAAGACGATCTGGAGCGGGCGCTCAGTGGACCACAGCAGCCTGGTCAGTCGATCGAGGTCGCTGAACAGGAGGCCGGCCCGCTTGTAGGTCGCGAATCGACGCGCGAAGCCGATCGTCATGATCGCCGGATCCAGGGCCGAATCGAGCTCGGCGAGGACGCTTGGCGCTTCGCCGTGCCGGGCGAACTGGTTCCGCAGACGACCGCGGGCGAAGATCGCCAGCTCCCGCTTCTGGCGCAGGTGGGCCTGCCACAGTTCCAGGCCCGCGATCCGCTCGAGATGCTGCCAGAACGGGTCCTGATCGGCGCCGGCATCGAGCGATTCGATCTGCGCGTCGAGGTCGCGGACGAGCAGGCCATCGATCGGCGCGCCGATCCAGCTCGGGCCGTGCACGCCGTTGGTGACCGCCTGGATCGGGTGATCCACGATCCCCTGCCAGGTGTCGTTCGCGGTCCGGGCGTGCAGCTCGCTGACCGCGTTCGCGCCCGCCGTCAGGCGCAGGCTGAAGGCGGTCATATCGAATTGACCGCGGTCGCCGTCCGGCCCAAGGCCAAGCTCGAGCAACGCGTCGACGGCGACCCCGCCGCGCTCGAGTGTGGGGCCCGCCACGCGACGGACGAGATCGCCATCGAAGCGCTCATTGCCGGCTGAGACCGGCGTGTGGATCGTGAACACGCTGTTGCGTCGAACACGCTGCCAGGCCTCGGGCAGGTCCACCCCGGCCGCGACGTGCTCGCCCGCGCGCTCGGCGAGGAGGAACGCGGAGTGGCCCTCGTTAAGGTGCCAGACGGCCGGCTCCAGGCCGAGGGCCCGGATCGCCCGCACGCCGCCGATGCCCAGGACGAGCTCCTGGTGGAGGCGCATCTCCCGACCGCGGACGTACAGGATGTGGCTGATCGGCCGGTCCTCGACGGCGTTGACCGGGACGTCCGTGTCCAGGAGCAGCACCGGCACACGGCCCACCTGGGCCAGCCAGACGGCGACGCTCAGGTCACGCCCGGGCAGCTCGACGCTGACGGTCAGCGGCAGGCCGTCCTGTCCCTGGACCCGGGCCAGTGGCAGACGGGTCAGGTCGTAGTCGGGATAGTTGTGCTCCTGGTGCCCATCGGCATCGATCTGCTGCCGGAAGTAGCCCTTGCGGTAGAGCAGGCCGACACCGATCAGCGGCATCGCAAGGTCACTGGCCGACTTCATGTGATCACCGGCGAGCACGCCGAGACCGCCCGAGTAGATCCCGAGCGACTCGTGGATGCCGTACTCGGCACAGAAATAGGCGATGGGTCCGCTGAGCTGGTCGCCATGTCGACGGGCGAACCAGTGGGCGGAGCCGTCCGTCATGTAGGCGTCGAAGGCGGCCAGGGTGTCGTGGTACTCCGCCAGGAACTTCTCGTCGTCGAGCAGGCGGGACCATTCCGTCGGTCCGCTGATCACCGGGATCGGATTGCGGTAGCGCGTCCAGGCGGTCCGGTCGATCAGGCTCCACAGGTTCCGCGTGCGCGGCTCCCAGGCCCAGTGCAGGTTGTACGCCAGGCGGCGCAGGCCCTCGAGGCGCGGCGGGAGGGGGAACGTCGCCGCCGCGATGGACGGGACGGAGACGGGTTCCATCGCGGGGCATGATACCGGTCAGGGCGTTCGACCGGCGACGCCACCCCGCGTGGCCCCGTGGCGGGCCAGGTGCCGTCCGACGTGGCCCCGGCGCCGCCCCGCCCGTTACCATCGGCGCTCATGGGACTGCGTGTCGTGTTCATCGCTGCCGAGTGCGAGCCGTGGGCCAAGACGGGCGGATTGGCGGACGTGGTCGACGCGCTCGCGCGGGCCCTGGGACGCCTGCCGGCGGGCGAGATCGACGGGCCGGTGGACGTGTTCCTGCCGCGCTATCGCGGCGTGCCGGCCCCGGATCCATCGGCGGTCATCGGGGAGGCGACGCTGGTCGTTCCGGACCCCTGGGCGCGCGGCGGCTCGTCAGCCGTGACCGTCGTTGACGTCGCTGCCGATGGCTATCGACTGCGCCTGATCGACCATCCGGCGGCGTTCGACCGGGTCGGTTTCTACGGCGACGTCGACGGCGACTACGCGGACAATGCCTGGCGGTTCAGGCTGTTCGGGCGGGCTGCGCTGGAGGCGTTGCGTGCCGATGGCCGGCCGGTCGACGTGATCCATCTGCACGACTGGCAGGCGGGTCCGGTGGCGGTGTCCCGGGAGGGGGACTACGCGGATGATCCGGTCATCGGCGGAGCGGCGATGATCACGACCCTGCACAACCTTGCCTATCACGGCTGGGTGCCGAACGATGGGCTGCCGCAACTCGGTCTCGAGCCGCTCGGCGGCGCGTCTGGCGGTCGAGCACCCGGTCAGAACGCCGACGGCATCGACCTACTTGCGGCGGCGATCGAGGTCGCCGACATCGTCAATACGGTCTCGCCGACCTATGCCATCGAGGCACTGACACCCGAGGTCGGGATGGGGCTCGACGGCCTGCTCCGATCGCGTGGCGATCGGTTCATCGGGATTTTCAACGGGCTGGACACGACGGTCTGGGATCCGGCCACGGACGGCGACCTCGCCGGGTCATATACCCGGGCGGATCCGTCAGGCAAGGCGATCTGCCGGGCCGACCTGCTCGAGCGGGTCGGATTCGATCCAGC
>JACCVB010000043.1 GCA_013698385.1 Chloroflexota bacterium | reverse complement strand
GGACCTGCTGACCCTGGCCCGTTCGGATTCAGGTGCGGTGGCGCTGGAGCGCGTCCCGCTGGACTTCGGCGACGTCGCTTCTGACGGCACGGCCGCGCTGACCCGCCTCGCCGCGGACCGCGAGGTCGCCCTGAACGTCGACCCCGAGCCGGCCGAGATCGTGGGCGATCCCGTCCGCCTCCGCCAGCTCGTCACGATCCTCGTCGACAATGCCATCCGCCACAGCCCGCCCGAGGGCCGGGTCACGGTCGGCGTCCGCGCCGAGGGCGGGCGGGCACGTCTGTGGGTCGACGACGAGGGCCCGGGTCTCCGGGCAGACGATCTGCCGCACGTGTTCGATCGGTTCTACCGCGCCCAAGGCGCACCCGGCGGCGGGACAGGGTTGGGACTGGCGATCGCCGCCTGGATCGTGCAACAGCACGGTGGGCGGATCGGTGCGGTGAACCGCGACGGCGGTGGCGCCCGCTTCACGGTCGAGCTGCCCGTCACCGGAGGCGCGGTCTCGACCTAGACTCTTGGGCATGCCCTCCGTGCGTCGTGTCCGGGACTGGCCGATCTTCGGACGGGATGGGGACGGCGTGGCCTGGCGCCCGGATGCAGCCGTGGCGGAGGCATCGCGCCTGGCGGGGTTCCTGCGCCTGACCGGCGAGCCCTCCCTTGAGGCGCTGCAGGCCCATGGGGCGAATGACCCGGCCTGGTTCTGGGGCGCCGCGGCCGACGATCTCGGCCTGGCCTGGGCCCGCCGTCCGCGCTCCGTCCTGGACGTCACGGGCGGGCCGGCCTGGGCTCGCTGGTGGGACGGCGGATCGTTCGATTGGTCGTGGGCCGCGATCGAACCACGAGCCTTGCGAGAACCTGATGCGGTGGCCCTGACCTGGGAAGGTGAGGACGGCTCGGTCGTCTCGCTGACGGCTGGCGAGATCGCCCGGGCCGTCCGAACCGCGGCGGCGAGGCTGGCGGGGTTCGGCATCGGACCGGGCGACCGGGTCGGGATCCTGCTGCCGATGCTGCCCGAGACCGTCGTCGCGGTCCTCGCGGTCTCGCGCCTCGGCGCGATCTTCACGCCCATCTTCAGCGGCTACGCGGCCCCCGCCATCGCCACCCGCCTGACCGACTGCGGAGCACGGCTCCTGATCACCGCCGACGGGTTCCTGCGGCGCGGCACGTGGGTCGATCTCAAGTCCGTCGCCGACGCGGCGGTGGCCGCCGCGCCCACAGTCGAACGCGTACTCGTGGTCCGACGGGCGGGCAACGCCCTGGCGGTGCCGTGGACCGGTGGGCGGGATGCGTGGTGGGATGCCGGGGACGACGCGGTCGGCGAACCGTCGGCCGGGAGTAACGAGGCCGCGACCGCAGTGGGGCGCGATCCAGAGTCGCCGTACATGATCATCCATACGTCGGGCACGACGGGGCGGCCGAAAGGGGCCGTGCACGTCCACGGCGGCTTCCCGGTGAAGGCGGCCCAGGATCTTGCCCACCAGTTCGACCTGCACGCGGGCGACAGCCTGTTCTGGTTCACCGACCTCGGCTGGATGATGGGTCCCTGGGCGATCGCGGGAGCGCTCCTGCTGGACGCCCGACTCGTGCTTTATGAGGGCGCACCGGACTTCCCCGGGCCGGACCGCTTGTGGTCCCTCGTGGCTCGCCACGGCGTGACCCACCTGGGCTTGTCGCCGACGGTCATCCGCTCCCTGATGGCCCACGGCGAGACGCCGGTCCGGGCGCATGACCGTTCGTCCCTGCGGGTGCTGGGCTCCACCGGCGAACCCTGGAACCCGGAACCGTGGTGGTGGTACTTCCGCGAGGTCGGCCAGGGACGCTGCCCGGTCATCAACTACAGCGGCGGCACGGAGGTCTCCGGCGGGATCGTCGGCGGCAACGTGATCGGGCCGATCAAGCCCGCGTCCTTCTCCGGACCGTGTGTCGGGACGATCGCGGACGTGGTGGACGGTCGCGGCCGGGCGGTCCGTGGGGCCGTGGGCGAGCTCGTCATCCGGGCGCCGATGCCGGGCATGACGCGCGGCTTCTGGAACGACCGCGCACGGTACGAGTCGACCTACTGGTCGCGCTGGCCCGGGATCTGGGCACACGGCGACTGGGCGTCGATCGATGCCGACGGGTTCTGGTTCATCCACGGTCGCTCGGACGACACGCTCAAGGTGGCCGGCAAGCGCGTCGGCCCGGCCGAGGTGGAGAGCGCGGCCGTGTCCCACCCGGCCGTGCTGGAGGCGGCGGCGATCGGCGTCCCGCACGCGATCAAGGGCGAGGCGATCGTCGTGCTGTGTGTCCTGCGGCCGGACAACGCGGACGATCCGGCGCTCCTCGGCTCGATCGGCCAGCGCGTGGCCGATGAACTCGGCAAGCCCTTGAAGCCGGAGGTCGTGGCCGTCGTCCGTTCGCTGCCCAAGACGCGCTCCGGCAAGGTCATGCGCCGGGTGATCCGCGCGGCGTGGCTGGATCTCGATCCGGGCGACCTGTCCGCGCTGGATGATCCGGTCGCGCTCGAGTCCATCCGGGCGGTATCGCGGGCGAGTTCGCGCTGAGCGCCGCCCACACCCCGGCCACGATGCCTATCCTTGGGGCGATGCAACCTGCTGTGGCCCCCGAGCGAGACGTCGTCAGCTGGGAGGAGCTGGATCGCCTGGTCGAGGTCATCGCCGGCCGGCTGGCCGGACAGCCGTTCGACGTGATGCTGGCGATCACTCGCGGCGGGATGGTGCCGGCAGGGATGCTCGCCTATCGACTGAAGATCCGCGACATCCTCGTGGCGGCGGTCGAGTATTACGATGACCGTGGTCAGCCAGGGCCCCACCCGACCTTCCTCCAGTTCCCGGCCGATCCGCAACTCCGCGGCAAGCAGGTCCTCGTGGTCGATGAGGTCTGGGACAGTGGCACGACGATCCATGCCGTGACCGAGCGAGTCCGCCAGGCCGGCGGGCTGCCCACGACGGCGGTTCTCCACTTCAAGCCTGGCCGCTCGACGGTGCCCGGCGAACCCGATGTCCGAGCGGTCGACACGGATGCGTGGGTCGTCTACCCGTTCAAGGCGGGAGGATAGGCGATGCCGACATCGATCCTGCTCGTCGGGACGCCCAAGGGAGCGTTCATCCTGGAGCGCGCCGCAGACGAAGGAGGGGGCCCAGATGACTGGGCGATCCGCGGTCCGCTGTGCGAGGGCTGGCCCATCCACGACCTGATCGTCGAGCCCGATAGCGGCGCCCTCCTGGCCGCCGGCGGGTCGCCCTGGTACGGGCCGGCGG
>JACCVB010000033.1 GCA_013698385.1 Chloroflexota bacterium | reverse complement strand
CATCGTTGACCACTCGATCGCCGATGCGGAGGGTTCCGCTGGTGATCTCCTCAAGACCGGCGATCATCCGCAGGCTGGTCGTCTTGCCGCAGCCCGATGGTCCGACCAGGACCATGAATTCTCCGTCGCCGATCTCGAGGTTGAGGTCTTTGACGGCGTGGAAGTCGCCGTAGGCCTTGTTGACCTGTTCGAATGACACCGTGGACATGCAGCCAGTCCTCCGTCCTCGCGCTCATCGCGGACCCATGCATCCGGCCGCCGAAACGGACCTGGACGGGCCCCGTACGTGGTGCCGAGGTAGCGCGATGGTACGGGCGTCAACTCCCCGACGCAACCGCCGCGGCTCGGCACGCTACCGTTGGCGGATGCACGACCGGGCCGGGCAGCCGGCGGATCCTTCGTCTCTGGTCGATATCGGGGCGCTCCTCGCCGCTTATCACGACATCACTCCGGATCCGGCCGACCCGGCCCAGCGCGTCGCGTTCGGCACCTCTGGTCATCGGGGCTCGGCCTTTCGGGGTGCCTTCAACGAGGCCCACATCCTGGCTATCTCGGAAGCGATCTGCCGCTATCGACGCGGCCAGGGTACGGACGGTCCGCTGTTCATCGGCCGGGACACGCACGCGCTTTCGGAGCCCGCGACGCGGACGGCCATCGAAGTCCTCGTGGCGAACGACGTGGATGTGCGCGTGGACGCGTCGGATGGCTTCACCCCGACCCCGGCGATCTCCCATGCCATCCTCGTCGCGAATCGTGGCCGAGATGCCGGCGGCCGGGGAGCCGCGGGCGCGAGCGGTCTGGCCGACGGGATCGTCGTCACGCCGTCGCACAACCCGCCCGACGACGGCGGGTTCAAGTACAACCCGCCCGATGGGGGCCCCGCGGATACGGACGTCACGCGCTGGATCCAGGACGAGGCGAACCGGCTGCTGGAGGGCCGCGGCGCGGAGGGCATCACATCCATCCCGCGAACGCCGTACCCGCTCGCGCGTTCAGCGGTGACCGGCTACGACTTCATGGGCCGCTACGTGGAAGATCTGGGTTCGGTCATCGACATGGCCGCGGTGGCGGCATCCGGCCTCAGGATCGGCGTGGATCCGATGGGCGGCGCGGCGGTCGCGTACTGGGGCGCCATCGGAGAGCACTACGGGCTCGATCTGACGGTCACCAACGAGACCGTGGAGCCCACCTTCGGGTTCATGCCGCTCGACTGGGACGGCAAGATCCGGATGGATCCCTCGTCACCGTTCGCGATGGCGCGCCTCGTGGCCCTGCGCGAACGGTTTGATATCGCCCTCGGCAACGACGCCGATGCGGACCGCCACGGGATCGTCACGCCTCGCGACGGGCTGCTCAACCCGAACCACTTCCTGTCCGCGGCGATCGCGTACCTGTTCGGTGGGGCGCGCGAATGGGGTGGCGGGGTCGGCGTGGGCAAGACGCTCGTGTCCTCGAGCCTGATCGATCGCGTGGTGGGCGATCTCGGTCGGCGGCTGGTGGAGGTCCCGGTCGGCTTCAAGTGGTTCGTGGCAGGACTCGTGGACGGCAGCCTCGGCTTTGGCGGCGAGGAGAGTGCGGGGGCCTCGTTCCTGCGACGCGACGGCTCGGTATGGACGACGGACAAGGACGGCATCATCGCCTGCCTGCTGGCGTGCGAGCTGACCGCTCGGACGGGTCGCGACCCGGGAGCCGCCTACGCCGAGTTGACCGCGCGGTTCGGTTCGCCGGCCTATCGGCGGGTGGATGCCCCCGCGACACCCGCGCAGAAGGTGGCCCTGGGCGCGATGACCCCGGACGCCGTTACCAGCACGGAGCTGGCCGGCGACCCGATCACCGCGATCCTGACCCGGGCGCCCGGCAATGAAGCTCCGATCGGCGGCCTCAAGGTCACGACCGCCCAGGGCTGGTTCGCAGCCCGCCCGTCCGGCACGGAGAACGTGGTCAAGGTCTATGCCGAGAGCTTCCGGGGGGAGGCGCACCTGGAACGCCTCCTGGAGGAGGCGCAGGCGCTCGTGGTGGCGGCGACGGGCGGGTCGGGCGCTGATCCCGGTTAGTGGTTTCGGCCGATCGTCGCGTCGAGCTGGAGGCGGAGTGGCCCTCGTTCGGGCCCACGTAGCTTGATGCCGACGCACCGTCACCCACCATGACGGTCTCGCGATGAACACGCTCGGCTGGGAGCCGATTCCTGCACAGTCGGCCACCAGCCACGCTCGTTTGTGCCGAGTTCGTCACTCAGGGTGACCCGGCGGGATGTTCCGCTTAGGCCCAGGACGAAGCTCACCTCGAGCTCGCCGTTTCCGAGGTCGCGCACGAAGGTCTGAAGCTTCCCGTTGCGGGAGGTCGAGACGAGGCGCCCGAAGGCGCTCGCGGAGGACGAGGCGCCGCGGGGGCTTGACGCGACGGTCTGGCTCAGCGTGGTGC
>JACCVB010000019.1 GCA_013698385.1 Chloroflexota bacterium | reverse complement strand
CGTCTGCGTCCAGCGCGGCCACGATGCCGGCGATCCGCTCGAACCGATCGCGCCGAACATGGCGCCACCACGCCGGCGGAAACGGCTCTCCCGGGCCGATCGCCGCCCGGATGTTCCAGGTGGAGATCCGCAGGCCCACCGGGTCGACCGGCGAGCCTGGCGTGGATCCGGATGCGCCTACTTGACCGAGCCCGCCAGGAGGCCCTGCACGAAGTACCGCTGGAGGCTGAAGAAGACGATCAGCGGAACGATCATCAGCAGAAAGGCAGACGCGGCCAGGAGATGCCACTCCGTCCCGTACTGCGAGAGTAGCCCGTTGATCTGGCGGGTCAGTGGGTTGTTGGCCGCGTTCTGGACAAAGACCAGGGCCATCAGCAGGTCGTTCCAGACCCACAGGAACTGGAAGATGCCATAGGCCGCGATCGCCGGCACGGACAGCGGCACGACGATGGTCCGGAAGACGCCGAAGGTCGAGGCGCCGTCGATCCGGGCCGCCTCGATCAGGTCGCGCGGCAGGGTGATGAAGAAGTTCCGGAGCAGGAAGATCCCGAACGGCAGGGCGAACGCGGTGTGGGCCAGCCAGATAGCGATGAAGTTGCGTGTGAACCCGAATGGCGCGAATAGCTGGAGGACCGGGATGAACGCGACCTGCGCCGGAACCATCATCAGGGCGATCACGACCAGGAAGAGCGAGTCGCGGAAGGGAAAGTTGATCCACGAGAACGCGTAGGCCGCTAGAGCCGCGAACGTCAACGGCAGGAGCGTCGACGGGATCGAGATGATCACGTTGTTGACGAACGCGTGGAGCATGCCCTGCGCGTTGATCACCGAGATGTAGTTCTCCGTCGTGAAGCGGAGGGTGGACAGCGTCTCCCACCATCCCGTCGCCTGGATGTCCGAGCGCGGCCGGAACGAGGTGACCAGGAGTCCGATCGTTGGCGCAAGCCAGATCACGGCGACGAGGCCCAGGGCGATGTGGATCGGGGTCTTGTTCAGGGCCTTGACGATCCGGCCACTGAGGGTATGGGGCCGCTCCACGATCGCCGGCCCCGCGATGGCATCGTTGGTGCTCATGTGACTGACTCCGATCGGAAGCGACGGATATTGAACAGCATGATCGGGGTCATGATCAGGAGCATCACCATCGCGACGGCCGCACCCTTGCCGAAGAGGCCGCCGGGGAAGGACTCCTGATACATCGTGAAGGCGATCACCCGACTGGAGGTGCCCGGTCCACCGCTGGTCAGGACGTAGGGCAGGTCGAAGAGCTTGACCACGTTGACCGTGAGGGTCACCGCCAGGACCGAGATCGGCAGGCTGACCATCGGCAGGATGATCCGCCGAAAGATCTGGAGTTCGTTCGCGCCATCGACGCGGGCGGCCTCGATGATCTCGGACGAGATGCTCTTGATGGCCGCCGACAGGATCACGGTCGCAAATCCGACGGAACCCCAGATGCCGACGGCGATCAGGGAAGCGTTGACGAAGCCGGGGTCGCCGAGCCAGGAGATCGGGCCGATGTTGGCCACGCCGAGGACCGCATTCAGCAGGCCGGTCTTCGAATCCGGGGCGTACACGAAGGCCCAGATCACGGCCAGGGCGGTCGCCGCGATGGCCATCGGCAGGAACACGATCGACTTGAGGATCGATTCGTATCTGACCCGTGAGGCCATCACGGCGACGACGAGTCCGAGGAAGATCACGATCGAGGTGTAGAAGACCAGCCAGAGCACATTGTTGAACAACGCCCCGCTCGGCGGAAACGTCGAAAAGTTGATGAAGTTCGGGTCCTTCGTGAACAGGTTCACGTAGTTGTCCAGCCCCACGAACTGGCTGAATTGGCCGCGCCGGCCGCGGTCGAAGCTCAGGAAGAACGTGTAGATCGTCGGATAGACGAGGAAGATCGTGAGCAGGAGGATCGTCGGCACGAGGAAGAGCAGGGCGACCTTGCCGTTGCGCTGCTCGACCTGCGGCGCCTTAGCCCTAGGTGGTGCTGCGCCGATCGCCACGGCTGGCAGCCCTGGGGTGCCCGTCCCGGTGGATACGGTCATCGGCTCGCTCCCTTCGAAAATGAGAACGGGAGGACCCGGTGGGTCCTCCCGTAGTGTCTCAGATGCGGACGAAGGTTACTCGTTGGCCCAGGCGGTCTGGATCTGGGTCTGGAACGAGGCCCAGTCAACCGTCTGGCCCTGGATCGCCTTCTGCAGCTCGGTGCCCAGGTCGGGGCCGCCAGCAGGCAGGAGGTCGGAACCATCGAAGCGAACCGCCGTGGCCTCAGCCACCTGGGCCGCTTCGCGCTTGACCTGGTCGTTGGGATAGACACTGGCGTCGACGCCCTTGACCGGCGAGATGATCGCACCGGTGGCCGCCCACACCCCGCCGGCCTCGGCGGTAGTCATGTACTCCATGAATTCCTTGACGCCGGGATTGGTGGTGAACGCTGCGATGACGTCTCCGCCGATGGTGACGCCCTTGTTGCCGTTGATGGCCGGGAAGTCGAACCAGTCGGCGTCGGTTCCCAGCTTGGCGGCCTTGTTGACCTGGCCGGTGATGATCCCACCGACGAAGCCGCCCTCGTAGTACATGTCGGCGGAGGACGTGGCACTGAACGCCTGCGCGATCCCGTCCACGAAGCCGCGACCCAGGGCAGCCTTGATGCCGCCGTCGACGTTGGTGTCGTTCAGGACGTCGGACATGGACTTGGCCGCCGCCGCGACGGTCGGGTCGGTCCAGTCGCCGTCCTTGCTGAACAGTTTCGTATAGGCCTCCGGACCCGCCTGCCGAACATAGATGCTCTCGAACCAGTCGGTCAGGGTCCACGAGTCCTTGGCTCCGAGGCCAAGCGGCTTGTCACCCTTGTCGACGAGGGTCTTGAGCGCGGCCGTGAACGTCTCCCAGTCCGTGGGGACGGCGACGCCAGCTGCCTCGAGCTTGTCGGGGCGATACCAGAACGTACTCTTGCTGTTGAACTTGACCATGATCGCGTACAGGTCGCCATCGACGGAGCCGATGTCGAGGATGCCCGGGGCGTAGTTGGCCTGGAGAGCTGCCGTGTCGATGCCGAGGTCGGCGACCTTCTGGATCGAGCCATCCTTGGCGAAGCGGCGCAGGAAGCCGATGCCGGGCAGGATCGCGACGTCCGGCGGGTTGCCGCCGGAGATCCTGGTCTGGAGTGCGGTCGCGTAGTTGTCGCGAACGGACTCGTACTTGACCTCGATGCCGGTCTTGGTCTTGAAGGCGTCGAGGACCTTCTGGAAGTTCTCCTGTTCGGAACCGCCCCACAGGGAGGTGACCGTGATGCTGCCGGTGACCGCGGCGGACGCCGACGGCTCCCCGCTGGCCGACGGCTCCCCGCTGGCCGACGGCTCCCCGCTGGCCGACGGTTCAGTGCTGGCGGAAGGCTCGCCGCTGGCAGCTGGCGCGGTGCTTGCAGC
>JACCVB010000396.1 GCA_013698385.1 Chloroflexota bacterium | reverse complement strand
GCAACTCGAATACCTGGTGCCGGGCGAGATCCGGCTTCAACCCGAGGTGATTCGACGCGTTCTCTCGATCGTCGACCCATTGCTCGAGCCGATCGCCGCGGACGTGGTTCGACGCGACATCCGCGATATCGTCATGACCGGTTGTGGCGACTCGCTGTTCTCGGCGATGGCTGCCGCGTTTTCGTTCGTCCGGTTCGCGGGTCGGATGACTGCGCCGTTGCATGCTCTCGAGTACTCCCGCGGCTTCTACCGGGCGTCCGGTCCGCAGACGCTCCTGTGTGCGCTGTCGTACTCAGGCGAGACCCGGCGAACCCTCGAGGCGGCGACCGCCGCACAGAGTCGCGATGCCAGGGTCCTCGCCCTGACCGTCGACGGTTCGGGATCCCTGGCGCAGATCGCTGACTACCTTGTGCCGAATGTCTCGCCCCGCGAAGCCGAGCGCTCGAATTGCCGGACCGGAAGTTACCAGGCCGCATATCTGGGCCTGGTCATGCTGGCCGCCCATGTCGCGGTGGCAGAGCGGCCCGGCAACGCGTCGATCCTGGACGATCTGCGGCGGCAGATGGAGGACCTCGCATCTGGCGTCGAACGGGCGCTCGACTCCCTGGAAGCGGCCGGTCGCGAGGCGGCGGTCATGCTCCGTTCAGCAGGCTCGATCAACTACCTGGGCGGTGGAGAGGCGCACGCAGCTGCGCTGTACGGTGCGGCAAAGCTGTACGAAACGAGCAGCCTGCCGGCCGTCCCGCAGGAGACCGAGCAGTTTGCTCACTGCGAGATCTTCAGCCTCGAGCCGGATTCGGTGGCCGTCGTGGTCGCCCTGCGAGGGCCCTTCTACGATCGCGCCGTCGAGGTCGCTGACGCGATCCGCAAGATCGGGGCCAAGGTCATCGGCGTCTCGAACCACGGTGCGTTCAACGCTCATGCCGACCTGGCCATCATGATCGAAACGGACGGTTTCGACGATCTCGCCTCCAGTCTGGCTGTCGTCCCGCTCCAGTGGCTGGCCTTCCATGACGCCGTCTGGCGCGGACAGGACCCCGACCTCGTTCGCCATAAGGCGGTCAACAGTCCCCTGATCCGATCCGCACCGATCTGGGCCGACAGCGACTATCGAGCAGCCGCGATCGCCCTCGACGTCGCCAAGGGAGGGATGCCATGAATCTCGAGCTTGCGATCAACAACGTCCGGATCGTCTTGCCCGGTGGCGTGGTGGAGGGTTCGCTCGGCATCGACGGCGGACGGATCGCAGCCATTTCCAGCGAGCCGTTCGGCGGCGTCGAGGGGATCGATGGACGGAACAGGGTCTTGCTGCCCGGGCTGATCGAGACGCATGCTCATTTCTGGGACCCGGGCCCGACCGAGCGGGAGGATTGGCGGCACGGCACCGCCGCCGCCGCGGCAGGCGGGATCACGACGGTCATCGAGATGCCGCTGAGCATCCCACCCACCGTCGACGCCGATGCCTTTCGGCTGAAACTCGAGCGGGCCCGCGCTGCGGCGCACGTCGATTTCCTGCTGTGGGGCGGCGTCATCCCGGCCGAAGCTTCCGAGATCAGCCGGCGAATGGAGGACCTCAAGCGCCTCGGAGCGGTCAGCTACAAGGTGTTCATGTGTCGTGCCGCGGCGGAATACCCGGCCTGTGACGACGGCGACCTGTACCATGCCCTTGGAGAAGGTGCCCGACTCGGCCAGGTCATGGGTATCCATGCCGAGAACGACGACCTGATCCACGGCCTCGAGGCGCAGCTTCGGGCAGCCGGCCGAAACGACCCGATGGCCTACGCCGAGTCGCGACCGCCCTACGCCGAGGCGGAGGCGATCAGTCGGGTGATCTCGATGGCGCGCGAGACCGGGGCAACGATCTACATCGTCCACATGAGCCTTGCCGAGGGCGCAGCGCTGATCAAGGCTGCCAAGCAGGCGGGACAGACTGTCTTCGTCGAGACCTGCCCGCAATACCTCGCGCTCGACGATTCGGCGCTCCGCGATCAGGGTCCGTGGGCCAAGTGTGCTCCACCGCTCCGCCCTGCTGCGAATACCGAGCGGCTCTGGGAGTACGTCCTCGACGGCACGATCGACACCATCGGGTCGGACCATGCGCCATTCACGGCAGCCGAAAAGGAAGCCGGTTCGACGGTCATCTGGGACGCCCCGAACGGGCTGACCGGGATCCAGACGATGCTGCCGCTATTGATCGACGAGGGCATCGGCCGGCGCGGCCTGAGCTGGACCAGGTTGGCCGAGATCACCTCATCGAATGCCGCCCGGATCTTTCGGTTGGCTCCGCGCAAGGGCTCGATCGCGATCGGCGCGGATGCCGACCTCGTCCTCGTCGATCCCGATGCCGAGTGGACGATCCGCGGCCAGGACATGCTCCACAAGAACAGGTGGACACCGTATGAGGGGCGCCGGGTCCGCGGTCGAGTCGATCTCACTTTCGTCCGGGGCAGCGTCGTCTACGAGGCCGGAACGGTGCGCAGCGAGCCGGGCTTCGGGCGGTTCGTCGGCACGTCGGCAGAGGCCTGAGCGGTGGACCAGGCTCACACCCGCGCCAAATGGATCGTCGGCATGATCCACCTGCCGTCGTTGCCCGGCGCGGCCAACGCGGGCGACTGGTCGATCGAGCGGATCATCGAGCTGGCCTGCGGGGACGCCCGCGCACTGGCGGACGGCGGGATGGATGCGATCCTGCTCCAGAACGCACAGGATCACCCGCCGCGGAAGACCGTCCCGGCCGCCACGATCGCCGCATATGCCGTGGTCGCCGCGGCCGTCCGAAGGGTCACCGAGCTGCCCATCGGGATCAGCGTCCTGAAGAGCGACCCGGCGGCCTCATTCGCGATCGCCATTGCCGCCGACGCCCGCTTCGTTCGGCTCAAGACCTACGTCGGCGCGGAGATCGGCGCCGAAGGGCTGGTCGAGGGCTGTGCTGCCGAAGCCGTTCGCCTCCGCCGGGAGCTCGGCGCCGAGCATCGGATCGAGATCTGGGCCGACGCCATCCAACCGACGAGCAAGCCGGTGGGCGGCGCATCGGTGGCCGATCTTGCGAGCTGGTGCGTCGACTTCGGACAGGCCGACCGAGTCGTCGTGACCGGTG
>JACCVB010000391.1 GCA_013698385.1 Chloroflexota bacterium | reverse complement strand
CTCGTCCGACTGGCTGAACTCGGCAAGTTCGAAGACCTGCTGGGCGAGTTCCTCCGTCGGGTCGTGGGCATGACGCCCGAGGATCTGGCCGACTACGCCGCGAATCCGGTCTGGCCGGATCGGGTCGCCGCCGCACCCACGATCGTCCGCGAGCTGGCCGCTGAAGGCTCGGGCGCCGGGCCTGGCGGTCTCGATGACCTCGCAGCCGTACGCCAGCCGGTGCTCCAGCTGCTCGGCGACGCCAGCCGGCCCGAGTTCGGACTCGCGACGCGAGCCCTCGACGCACGACTCACCGACGGCCGGGTCGTGGTCATCCCGGGCGCCCGGCATGCCGCCCACCACACCCACCCGGACGCCGTGCTCGACGCCGTCACGGGATTCCTCGTCCCCGCTACCATCGACCGATGACCGACTCTCCCCCCGCCGGCTCGCCGCCCACCGACGCCCCGAGCCCCGAGGCCGCTCAGGCCGGACGCCCCTATGCTCCCGGTCTCGAAGGGGTGATCGCCGGCGAAACGAGCCTCAGTTTCGTGGACGGCGCGAATGGTCGCCTGCTCTATCGCGGCTACCGCATCGGTGACCTCGTGGAACAAGGCACGTATCCCGCCGTGGCCAACCTCCTGTGGTCCGGCGATTGGGATCCGGGTCATCGTCTCGCGACCGCGCCTGTCCCCCCTGGCGTCCTCCAGATCCTAAGGGCGCTGCCCACGTCGACCAAGCCGATGGACGCGCTGCGCACGGCGGTCTCGGCGTGGGGCGCCAACCAGGACCTGCCCTGGCCGGCGACCGCGGGACAGGCACGGGCACTGACCGCCTTCTCCCCCTCGGCGCTAGCCGCGTTCTCCCGACTGCGAGCCGGCGACGAGCCGATCGACCCGGATCCGTCGCTGGACCTCGTCGAGGGCTTCCTCTACCAGTTGACCGGCACGAAACCGGATGCCGCCACGGCCCGGGCCCTCGATGCCTACTTCATCGTCGGCGCGGAACATGGGTTCAACGCCTCCACGTTCACGGCCCGGGTCATCACCTCCACGCGCTCGGACATCGCGTCGGCCGTGGGCGGGGCGATCGGCACGATGAAAGGTCCGCTCCATGGCGGAGCGCCCTCCGAGGTCGTCGACCAGCTGTCGCAGGTCGGCTCGGCGGACCGCGCCGAGGCCTGGGTCCGCGAGGCGCTGGCGAAGGGCGAGCGGCTGATGGGCTTCGGCCACCGGGTCTATCGCGCCTACGACCCGCGTGCCGCCGCCCTGCGGACCGTGGCCGAGGGCATGACCAACAAGCCGGAATGGCTGCAGCTCGCGATCGAGGTCGAGGACGTCGCGCTGCGGGTTTTGGCCGAAAAGCACCCGGATCGACCGCTCAAGACCAACGTCGAGTTCTATGCCGCGCCGGTGCTGATGGGCGTCGGCCTGACCCCGGACCTCTTCCCGGCCACGTTCTCGCTGGCGCGCCACGCCGGCTGGACGGCCCACGTCCTTGAGCAGGCAGGGGACAATCGACTCATCCGCCCCGACGTCAACTACATCGGCCCCGCGGAGCGCGACCTGCCCCGCTGACGGAGAGCCGCTCGGCTACCGGGTGCCCGCGCCGGTCAGAGCCAGCCGCGGCGGCGGAAGTAGGCGACCATCGCGACGAGCATCGCGATCATCAGGATCATGATCAGCCAGAACGCCTCCAGCTGGCCTTCACCCGGGACCGCCACGTTCATCCCGAAGATGCTGGCGATCAGGGTCAGGGGCAGGACCACGACGCTCGCCGCGGTCAGGATCCGGAAGGAATCGTTCAGTCGATGGGATAGGACGGACTCGTTGGTCGATTCGAGGCCTTCGATGACTTCCTTGTAGTTCTCGAGGGTGTCCCAGATGCGCTCCGCCGCGTCCGAGATGTCATCGAAGTAGATCTCTAGTTCTTCCTGGAGGTAGCGCTGCTTGGTCCGCTCGAGGTCGCGCAGGACGGCCCGCTGCGGGCGCACGATCTTGCGGAAATTGATGATCTCCTGCTTGGCCTCGGACAGGTCGCGCACGATCTCCGAGGAACGGCCTTCGAAGATGTCGTCCTCGAGGCGCTCCAGCTTGAGGCCCATCTTGCGCAGCATCGGGAACGAGGCGTCCACCCCGGTGTCCACGATCTTGTAGAGGAGGTAGCCCGAGCCCTTGGAGAAGGTCGCCTCACGCAGGTCCTCCTTCTCGCGGTAGCGCTCGAACATCGCGGACAGCGGCGGCAGCGGGATGTTCGGGAGCGTGATCAGGTAATCGGGACCCAGGAACAGGTCCAGCTCCGCGGTCAGGATCCGGCCGCTGTCCTTGTCGAAGAGCGGGAAGTGCAGGACGATGAAGACGTAGTCGTCGTACTGGTCGAGCTTCGGCCGCTGGTTGCGCGAATAGACGTCCTCATAGTCAAGTGCGTGGAACTGAAACTGCTCCTCCAGCCAGTCGCGGTCCGCGCTGCGCGGCGATTCGATGTGGATCCAGCGCAGTCCGGCCCCTTGGATGATGTCGGGCGCGGCGGCGGGCTCGGGCGCGATCGGGTCCGCGAGTCCGCTCGGACGGCGGACACCGGGCAGCGGCGGGCGGGGGAAGACCAGGTTCGGCACGCGCGAATGGTACTTGGCGGATCGAGGCATGGCAGGCCTGGTCGTACCGGGTATCTCCGGATGGCAGGCCGGGGCGCGGTCGGGCACAGTACGCGGGACAGCGCAAGACCTTCGTGACCACCGGGGAACCGACCGAACCATGACCGACGCATGACCGACCGAACGATGACCGACCGCGCCCGAGGCCTCGGCGCTGGCTCGTCGTGGCTGACCGATCCTCGCCTGGGCGCGCTGCTCGCCGTCGGCCTGTGGCTGGCCGTCGTCGCGCTGGCGGCACCGATCGGACGCACCTTCGGGACCGGTCAGGACGCCATCGCCTACTGGTCGGCCCAGCTTGCCGACCCCTATGCGAATTCCGAGTGGACCGTGCCGCCCGGGTACGTCTATTCGCCGGCGTTCCTCCAGCTCGTGTCACCCCTGACCCGGCTGCCGTGGATCGCCTTCATGGGCGCCTGGGCCGCGATCCTGCTGGTCGCCCTGCGAACACTGACCGGCAGCCGCTGGTTCCTGCTCGGCCTGCTGACAGCCACGATCGAGATCGCCGGCGGCAACATCTCGCTGCTTCTCGGCCTGGCGATCGTGGCCGGCTTCCGCTGGCCCGCCACGTGGGCGTTCGTGATCCTGACCAAGATCACCCCGGGCATCGGGTTGCTCTGGTTCGCGGTCCGTCGGGAGTGGCGCTCGCTGGCCATCGCACTGGGTGCCACCGCGCTGGTCGTTGCGGTCTCGGCGACGCTCATGCCGACCGCCTGGCTTCAGTGGATCGACGTCCTCCAGCGAGCGACCAAGTACGACGTCACGGCCGCCGGCGTGCCGCTGCCGTTCATCCTGCGCCTGCCCTTCGCGATCGGATTGGTCGTGTGGGGCGCACGGACGGATCGGCGCTGGACCGTGCCGGTCGCGTCCATGCTCGCCCTGCCGGCGCTCTGGTACGGCAGCCTGTCGATGCTCCTCGCGGTCATCCCGTTGCGGGCGCCGGCCCAACCGCGACGCTAGCGGTCAACGCTCCGTCGGCGGGACCTCCAGCCAGCCCTCACGCAGGGCGCGGCTCGCGAGCTCTGTCCGCGAGGCCAGACCGAAGCGCTCGAACAATCGCGACAGATGGGTCTCCACGGTCTTCGCGCCGATCCCCAACAACGCACCGATCTCGTCGTTGCTGCGGCCATCGACGACGAGCCGGACGACTTCCCCTTCGCGAGCGGTGAGGTGCCAGCGAGCGATGCCGGAGGGGCGCACAGCGAACGCCAGGCCGCCCGCCGCCACCCGCCGGATCGCGTCGATCAGCTCGGGTAGTGGCGCCGTCTTGAGCACGAACCCGGCGGCGCCCAAGCGGAGCGCCGCGTCGGCGTATTGCGGGTAGTCGTAGGCGGTCAGGACGATGACCGCCGGCATCGGGCCGTGCGCCGCACCCACCGCGCCTGGCAGTCCGTGCAGGCCGCTATCGGTACCCAGCCGGATGTCCAGCAGCAGCACATCCACCTGCCCGGGGTCGGTCAAGCCGGTCGCGCGGGCCTCGTCCAGCGAGGCGGCCACGCCGACCACGTCGAGGTCGACCTCGACGGCGAGGAGTGCCGCCGTTCCGGTGCCGACGACCGGGTGGTCGTCGATGATCCCGACGCGAATCAGCGGGCGGTCCGGAGCTGGCCCGAGCGCCACTCGAGCGCCACGTGCGTGCCGCCGCTCGGCCAGCGGCGGACATCGAGGATCGCCCCGATGGCCTCGGCTCGCTGCTGCATGTTCAGGATGCCGAAATGGCCGGCGCGTTCCGCACCCGCCCCCGCGTCCGGTTCGATGCCCGTTCCGGCGTCGTCGATGGACAGGCTCGCACCGGCGGGTGTCGTCGCGTAGCGCACGAGGATCGGCGGTCGGCCGTGCTTGACCGCATTGGCGAGCGCCTCCTGGGCGACCCGGAAGAAGGCGAGCTCGACGTTGGCCGGCGGCCGCGCCCCGTCCGACCGTTCCAGCCGGACCTCGCCTCCGGCCAGACGCTCGATCCGCAGGACGAGCCAGTCGAGGGCGGGCCCGACGCCGAGGTCGTCGAGGATCGGCAGACGCAGGTCGCCGCAGATCGCACGCAGCCGGTCCGACACGGTCCGGGCGAGTTCGGCGCCCTGGGTGTCGCCGGCCGCATCGAGTCGGTGGACGAGCAGGGTCAGTTCCTGGAGGGCGTCGTCATGGATGTCGGCCGCCACCCGTGCGCGTTCGGCCTCCGTCGCCGCCACGACGAGGTCGCGCTGGAGGACGGCACGGGTCGCCAGCCGAGCCAACGGGCGCACGGTGAACCGGCCGGCGGCCAGGATGAGCAGGAACCAGAGCGCGAGCGGGAACGGGAAGGGCGCCCCGTCCGAGGCGAGGGCGACAGCCGGCGTCGCCCCAAGGACCGCGTATTCCGTCGATTCGAGGAGTCGTCGGCTCGGCGTGGCCACGATGGAGACTCGGGCGATCGGCCCGGCCGCAGCCAGACCCGGGATAAGCGGCGCCGCTCCCGCCAGCGCCCAGCGCGTGAACCCCTCCCCTGACCAGGGGAGCATGCCGGACGCGATGACGGCGACGACCGCCGCCCCCAGGGCGCAGCCCAACGCTGCGAACGTGACGAGTCGTTGATCATCGTGGTCGTCCACTCGGTCTGCAAGGGTCAGGGCGAGCGGGATCACGCCCAGCGCGATGAGCACCCCACTCAGCACGAAGAGCGATGCGGACCAGGTGGCATCGAGTGGGCGGACGAGGAACGGCACGCTCACGGCCACCGCCATTGGGCCTGCCAGAGCGCGCAGGTTGTCGCCAGCCCGGCCGCTCGCCAGCCACCAACCGACGAGCGCCAGCAGGACGATCCCGAGCACGTAGAACGGCAGCGTCATGCGCACGCCATCAAGCCCGTTGTCGTACAGGCTGACGATGCCATAGCTGTCGGGCTGCGATGCGTCGATGACCGCACCATCCACGGCCTCGAGTTCGAGGGTCGGGCGCGCCAGGAGGTCAGCCATCATCGCGGGGTCGAGAGCCGTGATGATCGGCTGTGGCGGGTCGATCCCGATCGGCCCGGGCGCGGTCAGCTCGCCAGTCGCCGGGTCGGGCGTCGGTGCGGCGGACGGGTAGATGAACTGCGGCAGCCGAACGAGGGTGACGCCCTGCAGGCTGGTCACGACCATGCCGACTCGCAGCCCGTTCTGTGCAGCGATGCTGCGCGGCTGGACGTCCGCGACGACGACGCGATCGCCGAGGGTCATCAGGCGGACCCCGCTGTCGAAGCGTCCGACCGAGATCGTCAGGAGGCCGGCCACGATCGCAGCGAGCGCGACGATGGTCGCGAGCCTTTCGCGGAAGGGGCGTGCCGTCGCGACGTCGAGCCAGTGCGCCACGTCCCGATCCATGATCCCGAGCCTAGCAGAGGGTCCGTGCGCTCCGAGTCCGGGGAATCCCCGAAGGACGGCCG
Source organism: Chloroflexota bacterium (assembly GCA_013698385.1). Classification (GTDB taxonomy): domain Bacteria; phylum Chloroflexota; class Limnocylindria; order Limnocylindrales; family CSP1-4; genus SPCO01. The sequence continues at coordinate 81 of JACCVB010000391.1, read as the reverse complement.
GGGATGAGCGCGCTGGTGGCGTCTCCGCCGGTGCCCGAAGATGGACCCTGAGCACGAAATGTGCCCTGAGCACGCTCCCTG
>JACCVB010000360.1 GCA_013698385.1 Chloroflexota bacterium | reverse complement strand
CTGTCCATCGGCGCGATCGCCGAGGCGGCCATCCACCAGGAGCGCGTCGTGGGCCTCCATTTCTTCAACCCGGTGCCGCTGATGGATCTCGTCGAAGTCGTCGCGGGAACGGTGACCTCGACGACGACCGTGGAGCGAGCCTGGCGCGAGATGGTGGCCTGGGGCAAGACCCCCGTCCGCAGCGCCGACCGCCCGGGCTTCATCGTCAACCGGGTGAACCGCCCGTTCACGATCGAGGCCCTCCGGATCCTGGAGGCCGGCGCGGCGACGGTCATCGAGATCGACGACGCGATGCGCGGCGCGGGCTTCCCCATGGGGCCCTTCGAACTCATGGACCTCGCCGGGTTGGACGTCAACCTGGCGGCGGCCCGCGGGGTCTGGGACGGGCTGGGGCGACCGGACCACCTGCGACCCTCGCCGGTCCAGGAACGACTCGTGGCCGAAGGTCGGTTGGGTCGCAAGACCGGCGTCGGTTTCTACCACTACGAAGGGGGCCAGCGGGCGGAGCCGGCGACCGACGACGACCTCGCCGCCTCCGACCCTGAGCCCCGACTCACCCCTGCAGAGATCCAGTCGAGGATCCTGGGCGCTGTGGACGCCGAAGCGCAGCAGGCCCTCGCCGACGGTGTCGCCACCGCGGACGACATCGATCTCGCCATGCGCGCCGGCGCACGCCACCCGTCCGGCCCGTTCGAACGCGCGGCGGCGCGACCAGCCGTGTCTACAATCCGGACATGACCCGAGACCTCCATCGACCGCTTCGTGAGGCCTGGATCGTCGAGGCCGCGCGCACCCCGATCGGGCGCTACGGCGGGGCCCTTTCGACGGTCCGTCCCGACGATCTTGCGGCGCTCGTCCTGCGCGCCGTGGTAGATCGGGCCGGGCTTGCCCCGGCGCTCGTGGAGGACGTGATCCTGGGCTGTGCCAACGGGGCCGGCGAGGACAACCGCGATGTGGCCCGGATGGCCGTCCTCCTGGCCGGCCTCCCGGTCGAGGTCGGTGGCCTGACCGTCAATCGACTGTGCGGGTCCGGACTCCAGGCTATCAACACCGCGGCCCACGCGATCGAGGTCGGTGACGGCGACGTGTTCATCGGCGGCGGCGTGGAGTCGATGACCCGTGCACCGTACGTCATGGCCAAGGCCGGGGTGGCCTGGGAGCGTGGTGCCCGCGAACTGCAGGACACCACCCTCGGGTGGCGATTCCTCAACCCGAAGCTGGCCGAGCGGTACTACCCGTACTCGATGGGCGAGACCGCGGAGAACGTCGCCGAGCGCTATGGCATCGGGCGTGAGCGCCAGGATGCGTTCGCCCTGGAGAGCCAACGGCGGGCCGTGGCCGCCATCGAAGCCGGGCGCTTCGCGGACCAGATCGTGCCGGTCGAGGTCGGGGGGAGCCGGGGCCAGACGACGGTCATCGATCGCGACGAGCATCCCCGGTCGGACAGTTCGCCGGAGTCCCTTGCCCGCCTCAAGCCCGCGTTCCGCCCCAACGGCGGTTCGGTCACGGCCGGCAACAGCTCCGGCATCAATGACGGTGCCGCGGCTGTGCTCCTGGTGGAGGCGGATCGGGCACGTGCACTGGGCCTGACGCCGCTCGCCCGGGTCGTGGCCACGGCGATCGCCGGGGTGGATCCCGCGATCATGGGCATCGGGCCCGTGCCGGCCACCCGTAAGGCGCTCGAGCGCGCTGGGATCGGCGTCTCGGACCTGGATCTGATCGAGCTGAACGAGGCGTTCGCGTCCCAATCGCTGGCCTGCATGGACGAGCTGGACCTGGACCCGGCACGAGTCAACGTCAACGGCGGCGCGATCGCGCTGGGCCATCCGCTGGGCATGAGCGGCGCCCGGATGATCACGATGCTGACCCACGAACTGCGGCGCACGGGCGGCCGCTACGGCCTTGCCACGATGTGCATCGGGGTCGGTCAGGGCATCGCGACGGTGATCGAGCGAGTGGACGCCTGAGCGGGATTTCGGCGCGACGCTTGTCGAAACCGGTTGTGATGCGTACGATTGACCACGACGTCGCGGTCGCGACGGCCGACCCGCCTCTCCAGCCTCCCAAGGAGGATGCTCCAAGATGATCGACCAGCAGCCGATGGTGGTGCCCCTTACCGATACGGTCGTGTCCCTGACCGACGCCGCAGCCACGAAGCTGCGCGACCTGACGAAGGACGAGACCAATCCCGATATCGGCCTGCGGGTCTACGTATATTCCGGCGGATGCTCCGGTTACCGCTACGGGATGATGCTCGAAGACGCCCCGACGCCCGAGGACAAGATCCTCGATGCGGCCGGCATCAAGGTCTACGTCGACGGCCAGAGCGTGTCGCTCCTCCAGGGCGCCCAGATCGACTACGTCGACACGCTCATGGGCGCGGGCTTCACGGTCAACAATCCGAACGCCGTCTCCGGCTGCGGCTGCGGCTCCAGCTTCCGCACCGCGGACGACGCCGGCACCGCCAAGTCCTGCGCACACTGACCCCCACCGCCACTCGCTCCTGAAGCCGCCGGCACCACCGGCGGCTTCGCTGATTCCGGATCGGCCCGGACGGGACTAGACTCGGACCTGTCATGGAGATCCCGCTCTTTCCCCTGCATACGGTGCTCTGCCCGGGCATCGTCCTGCCGCTGCACATCTTCGAGGCGCGCTACCGGGCGATGACCCAGCACTGCCTGGAGAGCGGGGAGCCATTCGGCGTCGTGCTGATCCGCGATGGGCGAGAGGTCGCGTCGAGAGGGATGGCCACGCTGGCGGTCGTCGGTGCCTTCGCCGAGATCCGCGAGGTCGGGCGCTATCCGGACGGCCGATACGACCTGATGGCGGCCGCCACGGGCCGCTTCGCGATCGAATCGGTGGACGCGCACAAGGAGCCCTATCTCGTGGCGACCGTGACCCCGCTCGACGACGAAGTCGGCGACGAGCCGCGCGCGGAGCGGCTGGC
>JACCVB010000351.1 GCA_013698385.1 Chloroflexota bacterium | reverse complement strand
GATCTGGGCCTCGGCCGTGGACGCCCCGAGGTGGGGTGTCAGGACCGTATTCGGGGCGTCGAGGAGCGGCGAGCCCGCGGGTGGCTCATGCTCGAAGACGTCGATCCCGGCGCCGGCGAGCTGGCCTGCCACGAGCGCCCCGGTGACCGCTGCCTCGTCCAGGATCCCGCCGCGCGCGACGTTGAGGACGATCGCTCCGGGCTTCATCCGGGCGATCGCGGCCGTCCCGATCAGGCCGCGGGTGGACCGGGTCAGGGGTACATGCAGGCTGACCACGTCGGACCGGGCGAGGAGCGTGTCGAAGTCCACGAGCTCGGCGCCGTGGTTGGCCGCCTGTTCGGCGCTGACGAACGGATCGGCCGCCAGGACGATCATCTCCATCGCTCGGGCGCGGACCGCGATGGCCTGGCCGATCTTGCCGAGGCCGACGATCCCGAGGGTCCGACCGCGCAGCTCGAGGCCCGTGAAATGACTGCGCTCCCACTCGCCCCGGCGGACCGAGGCGTCGGCGGCGGCGATCCGGCGAGCCACGCCGTAGAGCAGGGCCAGGGTGTGCTCGGCCGCGGCGATCGTGTTGCCGGTGGGCGCGTTGACGACGGTGATACCGGCACGCGTTGCCGCCTCCAGGTCCACATTGTCGACGCCGACCCCAGCCCGACCGATCACGACGAGGCGGGTCCCGGCGGCGATCAGGTCGGCGCTTACCTGGACCTGGCTGCGCACGATCAGGGCGTCGTAGTCGGGCAGCATCGCCGCCAGCTCCGCCGGCTCACAGCCGATCCGCTCATCGACCTCGTGGTGCGCCGCGAGGCGTTCGATCCCCTCGCGAGCGATCGTTTCCGCGACGAGGACCTTCACGCGCCGGCCCCGGCCGTCGTGGCTGCGACGAGGCCGAAGGATGCTAGCGCGGCCGCCTGCGCGGCACCGACCGCGGCGCCCGGCGTCACGGAACGGCCCGCCCCGAGGCTCGCGATCTCGAGCGTGCTGAATGCACCCAGGATCTCCTCCAGGGTGACCGAGCCGAGATGGCCGAGACGGAAGATCCGTCCGGTCAGCTTGCCCTGCCCGCCGGCCAGGATGACGCCCCGGCGCTTGACCTCGGTGTTGAATGCCTTCCAGTCGAGGTCGTCCGGCACGACCGCCGCCGTGACGGTACGGGACGCGAAGCGCTGGTCGGCGAACAGCTCGAAACCCAGCGCCGGAAGGCCCGCCCGCGCCGCCGCGGCGCACGCCTCGTGTCGGGCGAAGACCGCGTCGGCGCCTTCCTGGTGCATCAGGCGCAGTCCCTCGTCCACCTGGAACACGACGGCGATGGCCGGGGTGAACGGCGTCTGGCCATTGACCGCCGCGTCGCGATGGGCGCGCAGGTCGAGGTAGAAGCGCGGCATCGTCGCCGTCTCCATGGCACGCCAGGCGCGGTCGGACGCCGCGATCATCGCCAGGCCGGGGGCTGCCATCCAGGCCTTCTGCGAGCCGGTCACGACCAGGTCCACGCCCCAGGCGTCCATCTCGAATGGAACTGCGCCCAGACCGGAAACGCTGTCGACCAGGATCAGGGCCCCAGGTGAGACCTCGCGCACGACGGCCGCCAGGACCGGGATCGGGTTCATGACGCCGGTCGAGGTCTCGTTGTGGGTGAGCAGCACGGCCTTGACGCCAGGATCAGCCTGGAGGGCCTCGCGGATGGCGGTCGGATCGGCCGCCTGGCCCCATTCCATATCGAGCTTGGTGACAGCGGCTCCGTAGATCCCGGCGATCTTCGCAAATCGATCGCCGAACGAGCCGATCGACACCGCCAGGACGCGGTCGCCCGGGGAGAGGACGTTGACGATCGCCGCTTCCAGCCCGCCCGAGCCCGCGGCCGTGATCATCGCGACGTCCGACGTGGTCCCGAAGAACGGCTTCATCCCGGTCAGGATCCGCTCCAGCATGGTGGCGAATTCCGGACCACGGTGGTTGATCATCTGGCGCGACCCGGCGTCGCGGACGCTGGACGGTAGGGCGGTCGGGCCCGGGATGCGCAGGTTCGGCTCGAAACGGTCCACAGCGTGGCTCCTCGGATGGGGCAGATGGAGAAGGGGAGGGGACGCCGTATCTTCTGTCGACTTGACCGTCGCTGGCTACCGTGCCATATATGTGGTCATATGCAGCACCGAACGACGATCCTGATGGACGCTGACCTGCTGGAACGCGTCGCGCGCCACGCCGATCGAGCCCGAACGACGAGAACCGCGGTCATCGCCGCCGCCCTGGAGGCTTACCTCGGCGCGCACGACGACCAGCCGGAGCTGGCATTCCTCGGCGTCGGTCGCAGTGCGAACGGTCGGCTGTCGCTCGATGGTCGGCGGATCGTCCGTCGAGAGGCCGGGCGGCGAAGCGGGTCGAGCGGATCGAGCTGATCGGGTGGCGATCCTCGTGGATACCAGCGCGGTCGTGGCAGCAGCCGACCAGGCGGACCTCAATCACGACGCCGCCCTTGCCTGGTTTCGTCGCGCCCATGAGCCACTCCTGCTGGGCGCCCTCAACCTCGCCGAGCTTGATGTGATCCTGCAGCGCGAGCTCGGCGCCGATGCGATCCTGTCCGTCCTGCGCTCCATCGCCGACCGCGGGCTTCGTCTCGTCCCGCCGACCGACGCAGACCTCGTGCGCGCCGCGGCACTCCTGGCCGAGACCGCCGAGCATCGTCCGCGCCTGACCGACGCCGTCCTTGTCGCCACGGCGGAACGACTCGGGGTTCGCCGCGTGGCGACCTTCGACCGCCGACCGATCGCCATCTTCCGCCCGCGCCACGTGCGAACGCTCGACCTCGAGCCCTGACCGGCGGCCCAGGTGGGACGGAGGCCCGCCGACGTAAGGCGCGTTGCACGATCGGCGCGCCGTCCGTCTTCGTGTGGCACCCTGACGCACCTCCTGGAGGATCCATGACCGACCGCGCCCGACACCGACCCCGCCGCTGGCGTCGACTGCTTGCCGCCATGGTCGTGGTCATCGGTGTCGCGGGGGTCCTCGCGATCAGCCTGGACGTGGCCGGGGCAGGGGGGCGGTTCGAGTCGCTGGTCGCCAGGGTCGATCGATTCATCGCCGGACCGCCCCCGGCCCGGCCGATCCAGGCCACGGTCCGGATCACGCCGCGGCCGAGCGCCACTGCGGAGACAGCGACCCCGACCACGACCGCGGTCCCGGCGACGCTCGCGCCCGGCGCGACCCCGGGGCCGACTCCCACCCCGCTGCCGTCGCCCATCCCGAAACCGCCGCGCAAGGCCGTCGACTTCGACATCGCGACCGACCCGGAGGCCGTGTTCAAGACGGAACTGCGCAAGGACTGGTGCTCGCCGGCGGGTGTCCAGATGACGCTCGCTCAGCTCGGCCTGGTCGACACCTCCGACCGGGTGCAGATCGAGATCGCCGGTCGGGTCCGCGAGTGGGAGTCGAGCGAGGACAGCCGCAACGGCGAATGGGGACCCGCCGCGATGGCCCTGGCCCTCGAGGCGTACGGCGCACCCGGCTACGAGATCCGTGGCTTCGAGTCGCGCGGCGATGCGCTCCGTGATGCGGCGGTGGCGATCGAGGCGACCGGTTCACCGGCGATCCTGCTGACCTGGCGCGGCGCCCATACCTGGGTGATGACCGGCTTCCGGGCAGATGCGGATCCGGCCGTGTTCGACGACGCCGAGATCAAGGGCACCTACATCCTGGACCCGTGGTACCCGCGGAAGTCGAGCATCTGGGGGGCGTCGGACCCGGCTGGCACGTTGCAGGACACGGCCGAGATGCGCCGCAATTTCCTGCCCTGGAAGCGCCCAGAGGGCAAGTACCCGGATCGTGACGGCCTGTTCATCACGCTCGTCCCGACCCTGCCGGCGCCGACCCCGGGCTGATCAGCGCCGACGGTTCCGGGCGCCCGATCGCGCGCACCCGCGGCCACAGGAAGAGGGCCAGCAGGACGACCTTGACGGCCATCCCGGCGGCATACCCGAGCGGGACCGCAAGCAATCCGACCGTCGGCGCGATCAGGGCGGGCGGCACGGGCTCCTTTCCATGGACTGCGAGGAAAGTGACACGAGCCACGGGTGACGACGGTTGCTCCCGTGTGTTCGATCATGGTGCCGTCCGGCGGGATGGACGATCGACTGGTGGGGGGCCGATACCGCCTGGTCGAGGCGCACGCCATGGGCGGCATGGCGTCGATCTGGAGCGCCATCGACACGTCGAGCGGTGAGACGGTGGCGGTCAAGCGGCTGCATCCTCACCTCGTGGTCGATCCCGCCGCACGCGAGCGACTGGTTCGCGAGGCCGCCGCGATGCAGGCCCTCCATCATCCCAACGTCGTGTCCGTGCGGGACCTCGTGGCCGACGCGGAGGACCCGGCCATCGTCATGGGTTTCGTGCCGGGGCTGACCGCGGCGGATCGGCTGGCCGCGGACGGACCGTTGGCCCGAGCCGGCCGCCCTGGCGATCGCAGCCTCCGTTGCCGACGCACTCGCCGCCGCCCATGCCCGCAACATCGTACATCGCGATGTGAAGCCGGCCAACGTCCTGCTCGGGGAGGATGGGCGTGTTCGACTGGCCGATTTCGGCATCGCCACCGACGACGACGAGACGGCCGCGGGCCTGACCGCCGTGGACGACGTGGTCGGCACGCTGCGGTATCTCGCGCCGGAGCGGCTGGCGGGGGCGCGGGCCACGCCAGCCAGCGACATCTGGAGCCTGGGCGCCGTGTTGGTGGAGTTGGTGACCGGCACGGCGATCATGTCGGCGAGCACCCTCTCGGACCGCGTGACCTCGGCGTCCGATCCGCCGGTCCGACCCGACGGCGTGTCGGACCATGTCTGGAGCATCGCCGCTCTGGCGCTCGCCCCCGATCCTGCCACGCGCCTTTCGGCGGCGGCCGATCTGGCGGCGACCCTCCATTCGGCCGCCGGCACCGAGCCCGACCCGATCGCCGCCGGCGACGTGGACCCGTGGAGCGAGACGACCGTGATCCCGGTGGGGACCGCGGCGGGCGTCGCGGCCGATTTGCCGATCGCGGCGGAGCGACCAGGGGCGGCGATCACGCACCGGCCGCGTCGGGCGTCCCTCGGGCTCGTGCGGTCGCTGGCAGGGGTCGCGCTGCTGGTCATCGCCGTGGGACTCGCCGGCTGGGCCGTCACCGGCGGCTTCGCCGATGCATCGACGAGTCCGGGGGCAACACGGTCGCCGACGCCGTCCTCGACGCCATCGTCGGTGCCGACCCGCTCGCCCTCCGCCAAACCGGCCCCGACCCGCGCACCGACGGCGGCACCCACCAAGGCCAGCCCGACCAAGGCCAGCCCGACCAAGGCTGGCCCGACCAAGACCAACGAGCCACCCAAGAAGAAGGGCAAGGAGAACGGCAAGGGCGGTTGAGCTGCGACCGAGATCGGTCCGGTGCGGATCGGCACTGACCCGAGCGCGGGTCCGATCAAGCCTCCTTGGGATCGAGCAGCAGGCGCTCGAGCGTCTCCTGATCGTGGGGCCCAGGAGACCAAGCCCACGACGTGGATCGGATCGATCTGCTTGACATGGATCGACTGGGGACGCGATACTGAACCTGATGGTTCACTATCAGCCGGTCGATCGAACGTTCGGCGCTCTCGCGGATCCCACCCGGCGGGTCGTTCTCGAGCGACTCGGCCGGGGCAGCGCGACGATCAGCGAGCTCGCCGAGCCGTCCGGCATGACCCTCACCGGGATGAAAAAGCACGTCCGCGTCCTCGAGGAGGCCCAGCTCGTCGTGACCGTCAAGGTCGGCCGGACGCGGCTCTGTCATCTCGGTCCGCGGCGGCTCGATGACGTCCGGGAGTGGGTCGACATCTACCGCCAGATGGTGAACGAGCAGCTGGATCGGTTCGGGGAGCTCCTCGACCGGACGAAAGGAGAACCGCATTGACCGTCGACGAGAGCCACGACGCCTTCAGCCTCACCAAGCCGGGCGATCTCGAGTTCCGTGTGGAGCGAGTCTTCGACCATCCGATCGAACGCGTCTGGGCGGCGTACACGGACCCGGCCCTGATCCCGCAGTGGTGGGGCCAGGGCACGACCGTCGACCGGCTCGATGTCCGGGTCGGGGGCGGGTGGCGCTTCGTCCTGAACCCGGGCACCGACAAGGAGAGCGCCGTCAGTGGCGACTTCCTCGAGGTGAGCCCGCCCGAGAGGCTGGTCCAGACGTTCGGGATGGAAGGACCGTACGGCAGGCCCCACACGCAGACGATCGAGCTCGAGCGGGTCGGCGACGGGACGCGGCTGTCGATCACATCCCGGTTCGACACGACGGAGGAGCGGGACGGCGTTGTCGCCTATGGCGCCGAGAAGGGCGCGATCGGCGGCTGGGCGCGTCTCGACGCGCTGCTCAAGCGGCTCCCTGCCTGAGACCTCAGCGCGCGTCCTTCTTCTCGGTCTCGGCGAGCTTCTTGCGGTTCGCCTCGCGTTGGCGCAACAGGCCTTCGCCGGCGTGGTGGGAGGCTTCCGGGCTGGGGTGTGTGTCGCGCTTCGCTCGGCCGGACGCGCGGGCCTCGGCTCGGGCGGTCATCCGGGCGGTCAGGGTCGCTTCGTAACCCTGCTCGGTCGGGAGGTAATAGCGACGATCCGTGAGCGCGTCCGGCAGATACTGCTGGACCACGTCGGCGTCCTCGAAGTCGTGCGGAAGGCGGTAGCCGACCCCGATCCCGTGCTGCTTCATGCCGCGGTGCGCGGCGTTGCGCAGGTGGAGGGGGACCGGCAG
>JACCVB010000226.1 GCA_013698385.1 Chloroflexota bacterium | reverse complement strand
GGATCCCTGCGGCTGGGGCGCTTCGAGCATCGGATTTCGAAAGATGACGGTGCCATCGCCGTAGAGCGTGAAGTGCGGGACGTTGGTGGCCAGGAAGGACGGCATCACGAAACCGCCGCCCTCTTCGTAGCGCAGGACGATGTCGGTCGCGCCCGTGGCGTGCTCGATCCCGGGGTCCTGGCTGGGCTCGTTAGAAGTCGACGGAGCGGGGACGGTGGCACGCGCGGCCGATGGACCGACGCTGGCCGGGGCCACGCTCGAGCCTGCCCCGCCACTCGAACACGCCACGAGGGCGATCGCGAGGGCCGGACCGAGCATGATCGTGAGCCTCCGGGGGAGGCGTGGACGGAGAGGCTGAGGGCGCGCATGGTTTGACATGCCCGCCGGACGCCACGCCCGCCCGCCCGGTTCCCGGAATAGCAGCCCAGGGACACGGCCAGACCACTTGACGGCACGCGTATCTTCACGCCTATGAGTCCCGGGCCCGGTCCCGGACCGACTCGGGCGCGCCCTCCGATCCCGAAGGCCCGATCTCCGGTCCGAATCCGACCCTCAGTACCGGGTCTTGGGGGCCATCGCGTCCGAGCCTCTGGAGGTCTGAAGAGGGTGTATCAGGATCGAGCGCTGACCTGTCGCGACTGCGTAGAGGGATTCACCTTCTCCGCCGGTGAGCAGGCCTTCTACGCGAGCAAGAGTCTGGTGAACGACCCACAGCGTTGCCCATCGTGCCGGGCCGAAGCCAAGCGGGCTCGGTCGCCGGAAGGGCCCCGCGAGTTCCATGCCGCCGTGTGCGGCGCGTGCGGAGGGCAGGCGGTCGTGCCGTTCGCCCCGCGGACGGACCGCCCGGTCTACTGCAGCACCTGTTTTGACAAGGTCCGGGCCGGAACACTGGAGGCGCCCGCAGCGGCGAACGCGTAGCCGCCGCGTGGGATGATGGGCGCCCGTTACCCGATCCCGGGTGATCCCTGGAGGTGCTCCCGTGGGCGTCATCATCATCCGCGAGATGGTCGGTACGAGCCCGAACTCCTGGAGCGACGCCGCGCGCCAGGCCGTCGCGACCGCATCGAGGACCGTGCGCAACATCCAGACTGTGGACGTCGTGAAGTCGAGCGCCGTGGTCGAAGACGGCGAGATCGTGGAATACCGAGTCGACGTCAAGATCGGCTTCGAATACGAGGGCTGACTCGCAGCTAACCGGCAGTTGAGCGGCTGTCGGCAAGATAGCCGGCATGCCGGATCGATCCGCCAGCCACGCCGTCATTGACACAGCGCGCGAGCGCTCCGTATCGTTCGCGCCGCCCGACCACCACAGACCGACCCAGACCGTCACGGACCGGGCACTGATCGCCGTCGGCCCGGGCAGGCCGGTGCCGGCAGTGCCGTCAGGGAGCGGCCCACTGCGCGACGAGGTCAACGGCTTTCCCATCCAGCTGGCCAAGGTCCAGCGTCCGGCCCTGCGCGACGAGACGCTGGAGAGGCCGCGCCTGCTGGATTGGCTACGCGCCAAGATCCATGGTCGCGTCGTCCTCCTGCTGGCGGATGCCGGCTACGGCAAGACCACGCTCCTGGCGGACTTCTCCCGCCGGACACGCCTGCGCACGCTGTGGTATCGACTGGACGACGACGATCGCGACTGGGTCTCGTTCCTGCACCATCTCGTCGCTGCCGGGCGCGAACACGACCCGACGTTCGCGCAGGTGACCTCGAGCCTGCTCAACGAGATCGGCGTGAGCGGACCGAGCCGCGAACGTGTCCTCGATGCATTCATCCGGGAACTGCCGACCATCGTCGTCGGCGGGGCGGCGCTCATCCTCGACGACTTCCACCTCGTGGACGATGCGGCCGACGTCCGGCACATCGTCCGGGAATTGCTGGCCCGAGCCCCGGAGCGGCTGTCCATCGTGTTCGCCAGCCGGCGCAACCCGAGCGTGCCGCTGGCTCGTCTTCGGGCCGTCGGCGAGGTCGCGGAACTCGACACGGACGACCTCCGCTTCGACGCCGCCGAGACGACGCAGCTCTTCACCGAGACCTACGGGCGCCAGCTGGAGCCCGACGTGCTGGCCGATCTCACGGTTCGAACGGAAGGGTGGATCGCGTCGCTCCAGCTCGTGCAAGCCGCCCTTCGCGATCGATCGGCTTCGGAGATCCGGCGCTTCGTGCGTAGCCTGACCGGGGCGGACCACGACCTGTACGACTACCTCGCCGAGGAGGTCGTCGGCGACTTGCCCGACGAGCTCCAGCGGTTCCTGATGGATACCTCCATCCTGCAGATCGTGACGCCCGAGTTGGCGGAAGTCGTCAGCGCACGGAGGCCCGATGACGTCGTCCGCCTCACGGCCGCGGCCGAGCGGTTGACCCTGCTGAGCCGGCTGTCCGGCGGGCCACGCACGCATCAGCGCTACCACCCGCTGGTGCGCGAATTCCTGGAAGCGCGCTTCCGTGCATTTGACGGGACGCCGGCTGTGGAGGCGCTTCACCGACGGGCGGCCGCGGCGGCTGCTCCTTCGGATTGGCGCCTGGGCGCGCACCACTATCGAGAGGCCGGCGACCTGGAGGCCATGCTCACCGTCGTCGGTGGCGCGATCCCGACGATCATGGGCAACGGCCAATACGCGCTGGCGCAAGGCTTCATGGCCCCAATCCCGGCCGATCAGCGGCCGCCCGGATTCGACCTGATC
>JACCVB010000205.1 GCA_013698385.1 Chloroflexota bacterium | reverse complement strand
GCCTGGTGGGACGCCTACGGCGACAACGCCCATCCCGAGACGCTCGTCATCGTGCCCGCGGACGCTCCGGCGGGCGCGGAGCCGTTCGCGATCGTCCCGCTCATGCACCGCCACGAAGTCGAACCCTCGGACGCGCTGACCCATACCCGGATGCGCCATGGCACCGATGTCGAGTTGACGCCCGTCCCGCCGACCGCCAAGGCGATCTTCTTCGGCGCCTCGTACCACGCCGACTACGCGACCCTCCTGGCGGCACCGGCTGACCTGCCCGCCGTCGCGTCGGCGGTCGCCGAGTACCTCGCGGGCCCGGACTGTGGCGAATGGGATGCCGTGGACCTGCGCCGGCTCCGCTGCGGCGATCCCGCGGCGGATGCGCTCGCGTCCGCCCTCGGTGCGATCGAGATGCCCAACGACTGGACGCTCAACGTGGAGCGCGAGGACGTCTGCCCGGTCGTGACCCTGCCCGAAGGGGTAGATCTGGATGGATACCTCGCCACGCTCGGAAAGAAGGAGCGCCACGAGATCCGGCGCAAGGTCCGCCGGGCAGAGGCTGTCGGCCAGATCCAGCTCGTGGACGCCACGGACCCGTTAGCCGACCTCAAGGCCTTCATCGAGCTCCATCAGAAGCGCTGGGGCGAGGACGGCCTCTTCCCGCACACCCCCGGCGGCGACCAGAGTCGGGTGTTCTTCCGTCGACTGTTCGAGCTGTTCGGCGCGGACGGTCCGCTTCGACTGACGTTTCTGACGGTGGGCGAGCAGCGGATCGCGGCAGGCATCCATTTCGAGACCGCGGACACCATCTACTACTACAACGCCGGCGTGGATCCGGACGCGCGCGAGCTCTCGCCGGGCGTGGTCATGGTCCACGCCTACGTCGAACGAGCGTTGCGGGAGCGCAAGCGGCGGATGGACTTCCTGCGCGGCGACGAGCCCTACAAATACGACTGGGGTGCGGTAAACGAGCCCATCCAGCGACTGCTCGTCAGGCGAGGCGCCGGGTCGTGAACTCCCCTCGACGCCTTGATCCATGCGCTGAACCGGTCCGTCGCGCACCGCTGCGTCGAGGCCGGCGCATCCGCGTCGTGCAGGTCCTCGCGACGGGGACGAATGGTGGCGCCCAGGAGCATCTGTACTCGCTCGTCACCCGGATGGATCACGCGCGCTACGACGTTTCGGTGGTGGCGTTGTCGCCGGGCAGTGCCGTGCGCAAGCTCCAGAGGGCCGGCATCAGCGTGCTCGTGATCGATGACCCGGACGATGCGGTGGCCGTCGGGGCGCTCACGGCTCACCTCGCCGAGGAACGGGCCGTTGTCATCCACAACCACATGTTCCGGGCGGAGACGGTCGGCACGCGGGCGGCTATCGCCCTCGGCGAGATCGGCCGACTTCGCCCGTACGTCGTGTCCACGGTCCATTCCAGCCGGATCCGCTCGGACGAGGATCGCCTGCTCCTGCGCGAGCTGACCCCCCACATGGACCAGCTGATCGCCGTCTCCACGATGATCGAGCACAAGCTCCGGCAGGAAGGCCGCACGTCCGCGCCGATCCGGCGCATCTACAACGGCGTCGACCTGTCCCGCTACGACCACCAGGAGGCGTGCTGCACGCTGCCCGAGGAGTACGGAATGGAGCCGGGATCCCAGCTCGTCGGCGTCGTGGCTCGGCTCGAGCCCGAGAAGGGCCACCCGACGCTCATCGAGGCCTGGCCGCAGGTCCTCCGCGCCGTCCCCGATACGTACCTGCTCATCGTGGGCGAGGGCTCACGGCGCGAGGCGCTGGAGGCGCAGGCGCGCGACCTGCGCGTGGCCCATCGCGTCGTGTTCACCGGTCGGCGCGACGATGTCCCGGCCGTGACCGCCGCGCTCGATGTCGCCGTGCTGCCCTCCTATCGCGAGGCCCAGGGTCTGTCCATCCTCGAGGCGATGGCGCTCTCGCGTCCGGTCGTCGCGTCCGATGTCGGCGGCATTCCCGAGATGATCGAGGATGGGGTCACCGGGCTCCTCGTGCCGCCCCATGATGCCGACGCGCTCGCTCGCGGCATCATCCGGCTGCTCAAAGACCATCCCTACGCGGACACGATCGGGCGGGCCGGCCACGACCTCGTCCACGATCGTTTCTGCATCGAGCTCATGGTCTCGTCCGTCCAGACGATCTACGACGAGGGCGCTCGAGCGAACCATCCCGCCCAGGTCGCCGCCGCCGTCTGAGGTAGGACCATCGGGGTGGTGCGGCTGTGCACCTTGATCCTGGTCAGATCGTAGTGGCGCAACGGGTATGGGATGCCTTCGACCGCTACCCCTTCAACTCGCCGTGGATCCGCGGGTTGATCGGCCGGTACTGGCTCGTGACGTGGTTCTTTGCAAACTCG
>JACCVB010000158.1 GCA_013698385.1 Chloroflexota bacterium | reverse complement strand
GGGACAGACCGGCCTCTCGGTCGCCTTCGACCTGCCTACCCAGATGGGCTACGACTCCGACGCGGTCGAGGCCGAAGGAGAGGTCGGGCGCGTCGGCGTGCCGATCTCCAGCCTGGCCGACATGGCGATCCTCGCCGATGGCCTGCCCCTGGGCCAGGTCACCACCTCCATGACGATCAATGCGACCGCGCCCATCCTCCTCGCCCTGTATGTGGCGGCCGCCGAGATCCAGGGGGTGCCGCGCGACCGGATCGGCGGCACCACGCAGAACGACATCCTCAAGGAATACATCGCGCGCGGTACGTACATCTTCCCGCCACGTCCCTCCATGCGCCTGGTCACCGACCTGTTCGAGTACTGCGCGGCCGAACTCCCTCGCTGGAACACGATCTCGATCAGCGGGTATCACATGCGTGAAGCCGGCGCGACGGCAGCCCAGGAACTCGCCTTCACCCTCGCCGACGGGATCGCCTACGTGGAGGCGGCGGTGGCGCGCGGACTCGATGTGGACGACTTCGGCGGCCGGCTGTCGTTCTTCTTCGCCGCCTGGTCCGAGCTGTTTGAGGAGGTTGCCAAGTTCCGCGCCGCCAGGCGGATGTGGGCGGTCATCATGGCGGAGCGGTTCGGGGCGACGAACCCGCGCTCGATGATGTGCCGCTTCCATGTCCAGACCGCCGGTTCCAGCCTGACCGCCCAGTCCATCGACAACAACGTCGTCCGCACCACGGTCCAGGCATTGGCGGCCGTGCTGGGGGGCGCCCAGAGCCTGCACACGAACTCCCGCGACGAGGCCCTGTCCCTGCCGACCGAAGATGCCGCCCGTCTGGCCCTTCGGACCCAGCAGATCCTCGCCTACGAGTCCGGCGTGACCGAGACCCCCGATCCGCTGGCCGGCTCCTACTACGTCGAGAGTCTGACCAACGAGCTCGAGGCGGCAGCATGGACCTACCTCGACGAGATCGAGTCGCTCGGCGGCACCCTGTCCGCCATCGAACACGGGTTCCAGCAGCGTGAGATCCAGGGGGCGGCCTATCGCGTCCAGCAGGCGATCGACACGGGAGACCAGGTCGTCGTGGGGGTCAACCGGTTCCGAGACGACGCGATCGCGACGCCGACCATCCACACGATCGACCCCGAAGGCGCCCGCCGGCAGGTGGCACGCGTCCGGCGCGTCCGGGCGGAGCGTTCCGCGGATGGCTGGGCGACCGCGATGACCGAGCTCGAGGCGGTCGCCCGCGCGGACGGGAACCTGATGCCGTCCATCCTCGCTGCGGTTCGCGGCTACGCCACCGTGGGCGAGATCAGCGATCGACTTCGGCTCGTCTGGGGCGAGCATCGCGAATTGATCACCGTCTGATGCTGCGTCCGGACGTTCCTCCGCCGATCCGGGGTCTTGGCAAGGTCCACCACGTCGCGATCATCGTCGGCTCCATCGAGGGGGCGCTGACATTCTGGCAGGACCGGCTCGGCCTTGGATTCGAGACCGTCCTGGACATCCCCCAGGATCGCGTCCGGATCGCCTTCCTCGGCGTCGGCGAATCGAAGATGGAGCTGGTCCAGCCCACGGACGATACGACTGGGGTGGCGCGCTTCCTCGCCAGCAGAGGGGAGGGGTTCCATCACGTCTGCTTCGAGGTGGCGAACCTCGGCGAAACGCTGATCCACCTGGCCTCGCAGGGCGTGGAACTGATCGACGCCGGACCTCGCCGCGGCGCGGAAGGACCGGTGGCGTTCCTGCATCCCCGCTCCTGCCACGGTGTCCTCGTCGAACTGATCGAGGCGCCCGGCGGCCCCGCCTGGCCTTTGCTCGGGTACGCCGAGCCCGGCTGAACGCGATGGTCGCTCAGCGGTCAGCGCGGTTCAGTCGCTGAACGGCCGGGAGCGCTTGCGCTCTTCCTTGGGCGGTCGGGGCTCCCGACCGGGTCGCGGCGGTCGCGGGGCGGTTCCGGGGGCCATCGGTGCGGGAGGCTCCATCGGGCCCTGCGCGCGGACGCGGGTGACCGCCTCGGCGAAGGCTTTCGCCGCGGCCGGTGTCTGGCTCGCCATCCAGGCAGCTTCGATCTCCTTGACCCGGATCGACTCGCTCGCGCGTCGCTCGCGCTCGTGGCGCGCATGTTTGGCCATCGTTCATCCTTCTTGATCGTTATCCGGCCGGACGGGTAGGTCCACGGGCGGGCTCGACCCGCGCAGTGTAGCGCTCGTCCGTTCTCCTAGCCGCGGTAGCCAGCATCGCGGAGCAGACCCGGCAGTTCCGTGGGCGAGCCGGCGACCCGGAATCCGGCGGCTTCGAGGGCTTCCACCTTGGACGCGGCCGTGCCTGCCCCGCCGCTGATGATCGCGCCGGCGTGGCCCATGCGCTTGCCCTCGGGAGCCGTGCGCCCGGCGATGAAAGCGACTTTGGGTACGTCCGCGAGATGCGCTGCGGCCCACGCCGCGGCCGTCTCCTCCGCTGCGCCTCCGATCTCGCCGATGAGCACGATCGCGTCCGTCTCCTCGTCCGCGGCGAAGAGCTGGAGCGCGTCCAGGAAGGTCGTGCCGATGACCGGGTCGCCCCCGATCCCGAGACACGTGGACTGGCCGAGTCCGGCATCGGTCATGGCCTGGACCGCCTCGTAGGTCAACGTCCCCGAGCGCGACACGACGCCGACGCGGCCCTCGCGGTGGATCGGTCCCGGGATGATCCCGACCTTGGCTCGCCCGGGGGATGTCGCGCCCGGACAGTTCGGGCCGATGAGTCTGGCGCCGCGGGCACGCACCATCTCGACGACCGGGATCATGTCCAGGGCCGGGATGCCTTCCGTGATGCAGAAGATCGTCGCGATGCCGGCGGCGGCCGCCTCCAGGACGGCGTCCGGAGCACCGGCCGCCGGGACGAAGATGCACGACGTGTTCGCGCCGCTGTCGCGGACGGCCTCCTCGACCGTGTCGTACACCGGGACCGCGCCGTCGAGGGCGGTCTGACCGCCCTTGCCCGGGGTCACGCCCGCGACGATCTGGGTACCGTATTCGCGCATCGCCCGAGCGTGGAACTCGCCCTCGCGCCCGGTGATGCCCTGGACGACGAGCCGCGTATCGCGCCCGACCAGGATGCTCATGCGGCCGCTCCGGTCCCGCGGGAAGCCTCGACCGCCTTGGCCGCCGCTTCGTCCAGCGAGGCGGCCGTCTGGAACCGGGCCTGTTCGAGGAGGACCGCCGCTTCGGCGGCGTTCGTGCCCACGATGCGCACGATCATCGGGACGTCGCGGGTCTGTTGGGCTCGCGCCTCGATCAGCCCACGGGCCACTTCGTCGCCGCGAGTGATCCCCCCGAAGATGTTGACGAGGATCGCGTTCACCTTACGGTCGTCGAGGATGATCCGCATCGCGGCGGCGACCTTGTCCGCCCGGGCGCCGCCGCCGATGTCGAGGAAGTTGGCCGGTTCCCCGCCCGCCCGCTTGACCAGGTCCATCGTGGTCATCGCAAGACCAGCCCCGTTGACCATGCAACCGATCGTGCCGTCGAGCTTGATGAACGTCAGGCCGGCTTCGCGCGCCTCGCGATCCTCCGGTGCTTCGTCGTCCGGATCGCGCAGCGCCTCGAGGCCCGGGTGGCGGGCGAGGGCGGAGTCGTCCAGGGTGACCTTCGCGTCGAGGCAGACCAGGCGTTCGACTGGCGCGCCGTCGGGACCCGCCTCGCGGACGATGGCCAGGGGGTTGATCTCGACGAGGTCTGCGTCGTACGCCCGCATCGTGGTGACGAGGCCCTTCGCGATCGCGACGGCCGCCTTGAGATGGCCACCGAGACCCATCGCGAAGGCAAGGTCACGTGCCTGGTAGTCGAGCAGGCCAAGGAGCGGATCCGCGTGGCGACGGATGATCGCCTCGGGATGCACCAACGCCACCTGTTCGATCTCGACCCCGCCCTCGGCCGAGCCCATCAGCAGGATCCGGCCTTCCGCCCGGTCAAGGACGGCCGAGAGGTAAAACTCCTTGACGATCTCCGCCGCGGCGCCGACGAGTACCTTGCGCACGGTCATGCCCTTGATGTCCATGCCCAGGATCGCATCCGCAACCTGCGCGGCTTCATCTGGCGACGCCGCGAGCTTGACCCCGCCAGCCTTGCCCCGACCCCCGACCAGTACCTGCGCCTTGATCACGACTCGCTCCGCGCCGCCGGCGAAGAACCGCTCCGCCGCAATTCGCGCCCCGTCCGCGGTGTGGGCGACCTCCCAGTCCGGGACGGGCAGGCTCTGCGCGAGGAGCAGTGACTTGGCGTCGGCTTCCTGGATCTTCACGCGCGGCGGACTCCATGGTCTGGTGCGTCGGGTCGAGGACGCCGATGGTAGCCGAGGCGGCCCAGTCGGGGCGCCGCGAATCTCGAACGGCTCGGCCCCGCTACAATCGGGCGATGTCCCACCGAGTGACCCTGATCCCAGGCGACGGCATCGGTCCGGAGCTGGCGGAGGCGACCCGACGCGTGCTCGACGCCTCGGGCGTCGACTTCGATTGGGAGGTCGTCGACGCGGGCGAGGCGGTCATGGCGGAGTACGGGACGCCCCTGCCGGAGCACGTCCTCGAATCCGT
>JACCVB010000141.1 GCA_013698385.1 Chloroflexota bacterium | reverse complement strand
GTCCCCGATGGCGACCGCATCCACTACGTCGAGCAGATCGACACGCCGAACCCGGTGTCCGTCCGCGACTGGACCGGCGCCCGGGCGCCGCTGCACGCCGTCTCATCCGGGCAGGTCCTCCTGGCCTTCCGGCCGCCGGCCGCGATCGAGCGCTACCTGGCGCGATCGCTCGAACGCTTCACGGCGCGGACCCTGACCGACCCCGAAGCCGTCCGTGGCCGCCTCGGCGAGGTCCGACGGCACGGATACGCCTGGGCGCTGGAGGAGTTCGACGCCGGCATCTCATCGGTGGCGGCGCCGATCGCGGACGGGTCCGGGGAGGTCATCGCGGCCGTCCACCTGCACGGACCGTCCTATCGATTTCCGTCCGACGGGCGGACAGCCGCGCTGGCCCAGCTCCTTGTGGCGGGCGCGGCGCGTATCGCCGCGGGGCTGCGCGAACCCTGAGCGGGTGAACCGGGTCGGCCGCTCTGCGCGACGCGACCCGGCTCATGGCCGTCAGTGGATGGAGGGGTTATGGACGTCGGCGCCCGGGGCCACGCCGCCGGTCGTCATGTAGCAACCATCGGCCTTGCCGGGTGTGCCCGCATCGGGCCCGTGATGCGCGGTTTCGAGTCCGTACGCCGCGGGATCGCCACCGCAGCTCACGCCACGGACATACGGTGCGTGGTTCTGCCCGTTGGCGATGACCTGATCGTTAGGACCCGCCCTGTGCGGGTGTGCCGAGACGGCGCCCACGAGGTTGAGCGCAAGCAGCCCTGCTGACACCATCGCGAGCGCGGTTCGTCGCTTGTGAGACATCGGTTCCTCCATCGATCCCGGCCGACACGGCCAGCTGGATGAGCGGCTCGAGAACGCGGACCGCCCGATCGGGACCGACCACCGCGGACGCCGCTTCCGACGTCGAGGCGAGATCGAAGAGCCACCCTTCCAGGACGAGGCCGGTGATCTCCCGATCACGGACGACCGCCACGTTGGTGACACCGAGGCGAGCGAGCTGGGCAGCGGCTTCCGGACCGACGGAGATCCCGTCATGCCCGTCCACCAGCAAGACCACCATCGCCACGCCGATCCCTTTCCATGCGATCCGTGCCTGCCGCACGACCGATCGAATGTAGGCAGCCGGTCAGTGACGGTTCATCGGTGAGTTCACCTAATCGCCCAGAGACTGCGGCCGGGTCTCCATCGCTCGGAGGGCATCGATCGCGGCCAGTTCCGTCCGGTTCCGGAGGTCGAGCTTGCGCAGGATCGTGGACACGTGGTGTTCGACCGTCCGTCGCGACAGGAAGAGTCGGGCGGCGATCTCCGGATTGCTGTGGCCCGCCGCCACCGCACCGGCGATCTCGAGTTCACGCTCGGAGAGCACGGAGACGTCGGCGTTCGGCGTGCCACTCGGGCCGGTGCCGATGCCCTTTGCAGCTGGACCATGGCGCCGCCACGTCCTCGCCCCGAGTCGGCGCAGCTCCTGGTCGGCGAGCCGTTGCTGGGTGAGCGCGCCCATCGCGCCCGCGTCGCGTGACGCCGTGCGGTATCCCTCGATCGCCGCTGCGCCGTCGCGCGGCTCCATCGCGCGTGCGAGGTCCATGCGCAACCAGACGGCCTCGAGCCGAAGGCCCAATGCGGTCAGTTCGGTCAGGGTCTCGGCCAGGTCGGCCAACGCTGCGTCCGACGATCCTCCTTCGAGGCCGGCGATCCAGCGAAGGTAGGCATGTTCCAGGGGACGGGCCGTCGCAGTCACCCGCCACGCCGGAGGGACCCCGGAACCGACCTCCGACCGGCCGATCCGGGCCGATGCCTCGGCGGCGCGCAACCCGAATTCTGCGGCGCACCGCGGACAACCCGCCGCGGCGGCGTCTCGCTGTCCTCCCGCGAGGTTTCGCTCCACCTCGTCCGCCATCGCCACGCGGTCGATCCTGGACAACCAGACGGCCAGCAGCAGATACGTGCTCAGACGGTAGTGCGGGTCGGACTCGTCCAGCAGATCCTGCTCGAGTTCGGCGACGGCGACCCGCCAGTCGCCGCTCGACAAGGTCACCTCGCGGATCGGCCGCATCGGGCGGACCTGGTGGATGGCGGGTCGCCCGAGCCGGTCGTACAGGGCGGCGACTTCGGCCGCGAGGGCTCGGGCTTTTTCGACCTGTCCGAGACGCAGGAGGGCGCTCAAGGCCCCGGTCCCGCTCTCCACCGCGAGGATCGGCAGGGCGTGCTTTCGCGCTCCGGCCCACGCCTCGCCATAGAGGCGTGCCGCGTCTCGGAACCGGCCCAGATGACGCGTCGCGACCCCACCGTTGTGGAGCGCCCGCAGGTAGGCCTCGGTCCCTGCGGTGGGGGCGATCTCGATCATCTCGTCGGCGATGCGGTCCAGTTCGGTCAGGTCGTCGGTCTGCAGGGCACCATCAAAGGCCGCCTCGAGCGCGCCGAGGTACGCGTGCACGAGACGAGTCCGCTCGGCGGGCGTGACGTCACCGTCGGCCACCGCCTCGCGGGCCACCTCGGCTGCGGCACGGCCGAGCGACAGCCCGTCCGTCGTCCGGTGCTCGCTCCATAACAGGATCTCGGCTTCGACCGCCATGGCTTCGATCACGACCCACGGAACGTCGGAGACCCGGCGGGCACGATCCAGGTATGCCCGGGTTTCCGTGATCAGCCCCAGCGCGTGGGCCGCGCGCGCCGCCCCGAGCGCCATGTGCGCCTGCGCGGCCCGTTCGGGGTGGCGCTCGGACGCTCGAGCGAAATGATCCAGCGCGGTACCGTGATCGCCGAGGTCCGCCGCGATCTCGGCGATGCCCCGATCCAGCTCGATCGCCGCGGGGTCGAGCCGATCGGCGCCGTCGGCGATGGCAGACAGGTCGCGCAGCCCATCCGCCCCCAACCAACGCCTGCCCGGCGATCGGGCGATCCTCGCGGCCAGCGCCAGCGGGTCGTCCCCCGCTGCTCGTCGATGCTCCAGGGCTGTCCAGAGCAGGCTCACATCCTCGGTCGCCTGCGCCTCCAGGCTCGCCGCCACATGGCGGTGCAGCTGAGGTCGGAGCTCGTCCGGGATGTCCCGTACGACCGCGGCTCGGATCAAGTCGTGGGCGACCTGCCGTGCCAGCGGCCCGCCCGAAATGAGGCCAGCCGCCCGGAGCGATCCTGCGGCGCTTGCCAGCCGATCCGGCGCCCAGTCGAGCTGTGTCGCCAGATCGCGGTCGCTGGAGGGTCGTGCGCTGACAGCCAGGAGCGCCAGGACGAGCGCCGCATCCGGATCCAGCTGGCGAAGGCGCGCGGCGGTCGACCCCCGGATGCTGTCGAGGCCAGAGCGCGCCATCGTCGCGATCCAGAACGGGGAGCCGCCGGCGATCGCCCAGAGCTCGGCGGCGCGTTCCGGGTCCACGCCGGGCAGGAGCAAACGGACGAGTTCCATCCCGGCGGCCTGTTCCAGGGGATCCAGCTCAAGCTGGACGAAGCGAGTCGGGTCCGTGATCCGGCGTGCGAAAGAGGCCGCGATGTCGGCGACGGTCGGAGTCGGGCGCCCGGCTGCCATCATGGTCAACGTTCCGGACTCGTGCTCCGCGGCACGCAGCAGGTAGTGGCACAGCGCGACCGACGTGCCGTCCATCCACTGGAGATCGTCCAGTGTCAGCAGGACCCGACCCGCGCCACGGATCGCCTGGTGGGTCGCCTCGAACAGGCGGACGGGTTCGAGCCAGGACGGCTCGGGTCCGCCCTCGAGTTCGTCACGGTCACGCTGGACCGCCGACAGGAGCGGGCGAGCTGCAGCGAGCGGCACCGACTGCTCCGGTTCGTAGCCGACCAGGCTGATCCGAAGGTCGGCCTCGACGGTATCGCCGATCTCGCGGAGGAGGCGACTCTTGCCGAGCCCAGCAGCACCGATCACGAGGCCGACCGCCGGTCGACCTGTGGCCGCGGCGACCCCGGCCACGTCCCCGAGAGCAGCCATCTCGGCGGTTCGACCGACCAGGGTCCCGATCATGTCAGGCGGTCGTCAGGCCTCCGCGGAGGCGGCGGCCTGCGGCGGCGCAGTCGGTCCGACGGGCTCGAGGTCGATGGTCCGGACCTGGCGGGTCTTGCCGGCCTCGGTTCGCACGACGGCGGCGGGGATGACGCCCGTCACGAGCTTCTCGATCACGGCGATCTCACCCGAGAACAGGCCGCTGCCGGCGATGCGCACGCGTCCACCGACGGTCAGGCCGGCGCGGCCCTTGCCGGCGGTCAGGTCGATCGTGGCGACGGTCGGTCGCACGTAGGGCGGGTCGGTGGGCAGCCCGGAAGCGGGCGCCGGGCGGTTGGCGGTCTTGGCCGGCGGGTACGTCACTTTTCGTTTGCGCACTGGCTCTCCTTGAACGGGTATCGGCCGCGTGGATCGAGGCCGAGCCGAGCGAACCATCGCACATCGGCGCAAGGTGGGCCGGCGCGGCGGCGCCTGCACCACGGGAACTCGCTCAGTCGAGCCCGACCGCAGCATCGACCAGCCAGGTGGCCAGATAGCCGGCGAAGGACGGTCGGACCAGGATCCGGAACGCCGGTTCATCCGCGGGTCCGACCGGCACGATGATCACGTTGGCTCGGGCCAGCAGGGTCTGGGCGCAGCGGCCCGGTCCGAACGCGGGCGGTTCCAGGTCGATCGCGCAGCCAAAGGCCAGCGACTCGCGGGCTCGCGGACCGCTGACCGAGATCGCCGTTCGATTGGCCGACAGGTCGACCACGGCGCCCGCGGCCGCATCGAGCGCCGAGCGCAACTTCGACTCGAGGGCGCCCGCGGTGCCGGGCTCGCCCAGCACGAGCCACTCATCGGGCCCCAGCCACAGGACCTGGTTGGTGCCGTCCTCGGAGATGGAGGTGGTGTTCGGGTCGGTCGGCGGGCGAGCGCCGAGGACCGTCGTCAACCGCGACATCAACGGCTCGTCGGCGGGATCCGCCCGGAGGCCGACCTGGACCAGGAACGGCAATTCGCGGATCCCGAGCGTGCTGGTCGAGTCGATCGCGAGGGTCGCGCCTTCGAGCGGCGAACGTGCCCGAAGTCCGCTGTCGGTCATGGCTGCGGCTCGCCGTCGCGGCGACGGTTCTCCGGGTCGAACAGGACGGAGTCGGCGATGACGGCCTCCACGACGCGATCGATCAGCGGGGCGAGGACGGTCTGACCGATCCGCTCGCGACCACCCTTGACCAGTGCCAGGGCGAACGAGCGACCCAGCGCCGCGCTGTCATACGAGGAGGTCACGTGGCCGAGCATGGGCACGGGCGTGACCCTGAGGTCGGCGTCGGGCGCGACGAGCTGGGTGCCCTCCGGCAGGACGATCCGGGGGTCCGTCGGCAGAAGACCGACGAGTTGCTTCCGGTCGGGTCGCTGCGCATCCAGGCGGCGGTGCGAGCGCCGGCCGATGAAGTCCTTCTTGGTCGAGACGGCCCAGGCCATCCCGAGATCCTGCGGGGTGACCGTGCCGTCCGTCTCCTGGCCGATGATCGGGTAGCCCTTCTCGGCCCGCAGGACGTGCATCGCCTGGGTGCCGTACGGCGTGATCCCGAACGTCGCGCCGGCCGCCAGAACGGCTTCCCAGAGCGCCAGCCCGTGCCAGGTCGGCACGTTCAGCTCGTAGGCGAGCTCCCCGGAGAACGAGATGCGGAACGCCCGGCCAAGGGTCCCCGCGATGACCGCATCGCGCCAGGTCATGAATGGGAAGGCGGCATCCGAGACATCGAGCGACGGGGCCAGTGCCGCGACGACGTCCCGGCTGCGCGGACCCACGACCGCCACGGTCGCCCACTGCTCCGTGACGCTCGTGGCATGGACGCGCAGGTCCGGCCACTCGGTCTGGAGCCACTCCTCGAGGTGGTCGAGGACGGCCGCCGCGTTGCCCGTCGTCGTGGTCATGTGGAATCGATCGTCGGCCAGGCGCGACGTGACCCCGTCGTCGAAGACCATCCCGTCCGCCCGGCACATCAGCCCGTAGCGGCACGATCCCACCTTGAGGCTGGAGAACGTGTTCGTATAGACGCGGTCCAGGAAGGCACCGACGTCCGGGCCCTGCAGGTCGATCTTGCCGAGGGTCGTGGCATCCATCATGGCCACGCTGGTGCGCGCCGCTCGACACTCGCGAAGCACCGCGTCGTCGACCGATTCGCCCGCCTGCGGAAAATGATGCGGACGCTTCCACTGTCCGACGTCCTCGAAGACGGCCCCGTTCGCCTCGTGCCAGGGATGGCTGGGGGTGACCCGGATCGGATCGGCCAGCGCGCCCCGGTTGCGCGCGGCAAGCTGAGCGAAGCTGACCGGCACGGTCGGCGGTCGGAAGGTGGGCACCCCGATCGCGCCGACATCCTGGCCGAGGATCGCGGCGGCGATGGCGCTCGTGACCACGCCCGATGTCCGGCCCTGGTCGATCCCGGTCCCGATCGTCGTGTAGCGCTTGACGTGCTCGATCGATTCGAGGCCGGCGCCGAGCGCCCGCTGCAGGTCCTGCACGGTCGAGTCGCGACCGAGGTCGACATAGTGGGTGGACCAGGCGGCGTCCGTGGCCGGGCCGGGCGGCGGCACGACCCAGGTCGGGCCGATGTCGCCGAGCCCCTCGACCTCGCCGGCGGCGGCACCGACGACCTCGATCCGGCCGTGCGGACCGGCTCGGTCCGGGACGAAGGCCGCGATCCGCTCGTCGAACCGGAGGGTGCCCCGAGCGTGGGCCCAGAGCGCGACGTTCGGGTTCCAGCCGCCGGATACGAGCAGGAGGTCCGCCTCGATGGTCTCCGGGTCGTCGCCGTCGGCACCGGCGTCAGGGCGGCCGTGGGCGCGCGTGATGCGGATGCCCGTCAGTCGGCCGGCGTCGTCTCCCATCGTGCCGACGATGAGGTCGCCCCGCCGCGCATCCACGATGGCAACGACCTCCGTACCGGCTCCCCGGAGCGTGGCGGTCACGGCGTCCGTCGTGTCGTTGTTCGTGAAGATGACCGCCCGTTCGCCGGGGCGGACGCCGTAACGCTCCACGTACGTCGCCGCGGCCCCGGCCAGCATGACCCCGGGCCGATCATCGTCGGCGAAGATGATCGGCCGCTCCGTGGCCCCGGTCGCGATGACGATCCGACCGGCCCGGATGTGCCAGAGGCGACCCTCAGTGGCGGGAGCCGGACACCGCTCCACGGCGGTCACGTAGCCGTGGTCGTAGATGCCGAGCGCCGTCATGCCGCGCCGCACCTCGTCGCCGGCGGCGGCCGGATCCGAATCGATGAGCAGGACGCGCGCCCCAGGGTCCGCCGTCCGCGCATTCGAAGCCGCGCGCCGACCGGACACCCCGGCCCCGATCACGCGCACCTCGCAGGGGGCGTATCGCGCATCGAACCGACCCGTGTCCGTCCCCGGCTCCGCCGGTTCCAGCCGCCCACGTCCAGCCAGGTTCCGGACCTCGAGGACGTCCTCGACCGGGACGGTCGTGGCCGGCAGCATCGGTTCGGAGATCCCGCTGGCCCAACGGACCTGCACGAGCGCGTTCGGCTCCTCGGGTCCGGCGCTGAAGACGCCCCGTGGCCGGTCGTGATAGATGCTCCGGCCGACGACATCGATGCCGTTCGCCAGCAGGGCCGACGCGACGGTATCGCCGGCAAACCCGCTGACCACGGTCCCTTCGAAATCAAAGGCCCGTGGGTCACCGCGGTCGATGCCGGTGCCGCCGTCAGGCAGACGCGACCCCGTCACCCGCCGATATCCCCGAACTCGTTCGTCAGTGTGTCCCGGGTGACGTCGAACCAGCGTCGGCACCCGGCGGTGTGGACCCAGCGCTCTCGCCATGGGCCTTTCGGGTTGTCGCGCAGGAACAGGTAGTCCAGCCACTCGGCGTCGGTCAGCGACTCCGGATCCGCCGGGTGCGCGATCCCGGCCTGACCGCCGTACTTGAATTCGGTCTCGTCGCGCGGCCCGCAGTGCGGACAGGGGACCAGCAGCATCAGTGGGCGACCGCCGCCGCGCCGTGCTCGTCGATCAGGGCGCCGGTCTCGAAGCGCTCCAGTGCGAACGGCCGGTTCAGCGGGTGGGGCTCGTCGTTGGCGACGGTGTGGGCCAGGACCCAGCCACTCGCCGGGGTCGCCTTGAACCCGCCGGTCCCCCACCCGCAGTCGAGATACAGGCCATCCACGGGCGTCTTCGAGATGATCGGCGAGGCGTCGGGTGACACGTCCACGATCCCGCCCCACGTCCGGATGACGTGCGCGCGGGCAAAGATCGGGAAGAGCTCCAGGGCGGCCGCCATCTGGTGTTCGATGATGTGGAACGCGCCGCGCTGGGCGTAGCCGTTGTAGCTGTCGATGCCGGCGCCCATGACCAGCTCGCCCTTGTGCGCCTGACTGACGTAGACGTGCACCGCGTTCGACATGACGACGGTCGGGTGGACCGGCTCCAGCAGTTCGGACACGAGGGCCTGGAGCGGGTGGCTCTGGAGCGGCAGCCGGAGCCCGGCCAGGGCCGC
>JACCVB010000134.1 GCA_013698385.1 Chloroflexota bacterium | reverse complement strand
TGCCGGACCTGACACCCGACCACCGCGTCGTCTACGAGCTCTCCGAGCTGCAACTGCCGACCCTTTCGCGGGGGACGACCGTCGCCGTCTACACGAACGTCACCGCGGACCACCTGGATCGCCACGGGTCGCTGGAGGCCTACCGGCGGGCGAAGCGCCGTCTGGTGGAACTGGCGGATCCGGCCGGCGCGATGGTGCTCAACGCCGAGGACCCGGTGGTCACGGCGTACGCCGGCATGGGAGTGCCGCGTGCCGTGCTCTACCGCCGCTCGCGGCCCGTGCCGGGTGGCGTCGGGGTGGTCGATGGCTGGATCGTGGCCGATGACCTGGAACGCCTCGCCCTGGCAGGCGGTGGCGTGGCAGGGACCGGGCCGGGGGGCCGGGTCATGCCGCTTGACGACCTCTCGATCCCGGGTGCCCATAACCACTCGAACGCGCTCGCGGCGGTGGCCGTCGGGCTCCTCTTCGGGGTCGCTCCGGATGCGATCCGGTCGGCCGCGGCCGAGTTCACCGGCGTCGAGCACCGGCTCGAGACCGTGGCGGTCATCGATGGCGTCCGGTTCGTGAACGACTCGCAGGGCACGCAACCGGACGCGGTCATCGCGGCACTGGAGGCCTTCCCGGCGCCGATCGTCCTGATCGCGGGCGGACGGGACAAGGGCGTGGACCTGTCCGCGCTGGGTCCGGCCGTGGCTCGGCGGGCGAGCGCCGCCGTCCTGATCGGGGAGAGTGGCCCGGATCTCGAGCGTCGCTTCCGGGACGCCGGTCTCGCCACGACCGAGCTGGCGGGATCGCTCGAGGTGGCGGTCGATCGCGCCGACGCGCTGGCTCGTGAAGCCGCGGGAGGCGAAGGTCTGGCGACCGTCCTGTTGAGCCCGGCCGCCGCGAGCTTCGACATGTTCGTCGATTACGCCGCGCGCGGGCGAGCCTTCAAGGCCGCGGTGGCCGCGCTCGCCGCC
The DNA here is from genome assembly GCA_013698385.1 of Chloroflexota bacterium. Taxonomy (GTDB): domain Bacteria; phylum Chloroflexota; class Limnocylindria; order Limnocylindrales; family CSP1-4; genus SPCO01. The sequence goes on along the minus strand of JACCVB010000134.1, from coordinate 8,861 downwards.
CGGCGAACCGGGCGGGACACATGAATCTCGCGCCGCCGATCCGGCGTTTCGGAGGGCGTTCGCGTGACGATGGGGCGCCCGAGCGCCCGCCCGCGTCCGACGCACGCCGGGCGGCCAATCGCACCCCGGCGAAGTCGCCGACACAGGTGCTCCAGCGCGATCGCCACCAGCCTGACTACACGATCCTGGTCGTCATCGTGGCGCTCGCCGCGATCGGCATCCTGATGGTCTACTCGTCGTCCGCGATGCGCGGCTACGTGACGGATGCGGATACCTTCTCGATCGTCGGGCCGCAGATCCAATGGGCATTGCTGGGGCTGCTCGCGATGGCCGGCATGATGCGCGTCGACTACCGCTACCTGCGCCTCGCGTCGGTGCCCTTCCTGCTCGTTGCGCTGGTCCTGCTCGTGCTGGTGTTCGTGCCCCAATTCCAGATCGTGGTCGGCGGGTCCGCGCGCTGGCTCCGGCTCGGACCATTACCGGCGATCCATCCGGCCGAGGTCGCCAAGCTCGCCCTGGTCATCTACCTTGCCCACTGGTTCGCCAAGCGGGGGACTCGGGTCCGCGGGTTCTGGAGCGGGACCGTGCCGTTCCTGGTGATCATCGCGCCGGTCATCGCGCTGGTCTTCAAGGAGCCGGATCTCGGCACGACGATGGTCATCACGCTGACCGCACTGACGATGTTCTTCGTCGCCGGCGCGAATCTCGTGCATCTCGCGCTGATGGGCTCAGGCGCCGGTCTCGCGGTGATCGTGGTCGGCCTGCGCGGCTACCAGATGGACCGCATCCGGACCTGGCTCGACCCGTGGTCGGACCGACTGGGCGATGGGTTCCACACTGTCCAGGGCCTGCTCGCGCTGGGCGTCGGGAGCCTGTTCGGGCGGGGCCTCGGCCAGAGCCTGGTGACCGTTCCGAACGCTTTCAACGACTTCATCTTCGCCGAGGTCGGCCAGGAATTCGGCCTGCTCGGCGCGACCGTGGTCATCCTCCTGTTCGTGGCGCTCGCGTATTCCGGGATGCGGGTCGCCCTGGCCGCGCCGGACACGTTCGGGGCACTGCTCGCGGCGGGCATCACGGGCTGGCTGTGCCTTCAGGCCTTCATCAATATCGCGGTCGTCGTCACACTGGTACCCATCACCGGCATCACCCTGCCGTTCCTGAGTGCGGGCGGCTCATCGCTCATCATCAGCTTCGCGGCGGTCGGCATCCTGTTGTCGATCTCGCGTGAGACCGTGGAGAAGGGATCGTGGAACGACGATGCGACTGCTGATCGCCGCCGGGGGGACGGGCGGGCACATCTATCCGGCGCTGGCCGTCGCCCGATCACTCCGCGCGCAACGGGACGGCGCTGAGCTCAGCTGGCTGGGTGGCCATCGAGGCCTCGAGGCGGGGCTCGTCCCGGCAGCCGGGATCCCCCTTCGTCGACTCGTGCTGCGCTCCCTGCGCTCGGTCGAGGCGGATGTGCATGCCGTGCTGGACCCGGTGCGTCTTTGCGCCTCGGTCCCGCAGGCCGCCGCGCTCCTCGCCGCGGAACGCCCGGCGGCCATCTTCACGACCGGCGGCTTCGTGGCGGTGCCGGTGTTGATGGCCGCGGTCCCGCTCGGCATCCCGGTCGTGCTCTGGGAGGGCAACGTCGTGCCCGGCCGAGCGGTCCGCACGACGGCTCGCCTCGCCGACATCCTGGCCGTGTCCTTCCGCGAAACGTGCGCTGCGCTGGCGGGCGCGGCGCGAGGCCGGCCATGCTTCGTCACCGGCACACCCATCCGCGACACGCGTGACGTGGATGGCGAAGCCGCCCGAGCGAGCCTGGGGATCGCGCCGGGCGAGCGGGTCATCCTCATCTTCGGCGGTTCGCAGGCCGTCCGACGGTTCAATCTGGCCGTGGCCGAGGCGCTGCCGCGACTGGTCCAGCGGGTCGTGGTCGTGCAGGTGACCGGCGAGGACGGCTATGCGGCCGCGCTTGCGGCTCGCGAAGCGTTGCCGGAGCCACTCCGCCGTCGCTATCGGCCGTATCCCTTCCTGCGCGACGAGATGCTGGCGGCCCTGGCTGCGGCGGACCTGGTCGTGGGTCGGGCCGGTTCGTCCACCCTCGCCGAGGTGACCGCCCTGGGGCTGCCCATGGTCGTCGTGCCCTACCCGCACGCTGCCGGCCACCAGCGGGCCAATGCGGCCAGCCTGGTCGCCGCCGGGGCGGCGAGCCTGGTCGAAGACGACGCCTTCGACGCGGCGGCCCTGCTCGACGCAGCCACGATCCTGGACGATCCGAGCCGGCACCTGGCGATGTCCGCGGCCGCGCGCGAGCTTGGTCGGCCGGGCGCCGCGGATGCCCTGGCGAGCCTCGTCCTGCGGGCGGCCGATCGAGCGCCGTTACCGGACGCGGCGTGGGTCGAGCGACGATCACGGGGAGGTCAGGCGTGACGATGGATCCGGCGACCAGCGCACCGTTTGATGCGCTCGCGGTCGGCTCCGAGATCCAGCGTCGGCTGGGGGTCAAGACCTCACGCGACGATCCACTCGGGCGGTTCACGACGATGCGGGTCGGTGGGCCGGCCGACCTGTTCGCGACGGTCCGTAATGCCTTCGAACTGCGCGCCCTCGTCCGATTCGCCCGCGCCCGCACGATCCCGCACCTGATCCTGGGTCGCGGCAGCGACATCGTGATCAGCGATGCCGGCGTGCGCGGCCTGGTCATCCAGTGCCGCGCCGAAGGCTCCCGGACGGACGGCGAGCGCTACACCGCGGAGGCCGGCGTGCCGATGGCCCGGGCGGCGACGGAGACCCAGCGAGCCGGCCTGTCCGGGCTTGAATTCGGGCTCGCCATCCCGGGATCCGTGGGCGGCGCAGTCTGGGCCAACGCCGGGGCGCACGAGTCGGACGTGGCGGGCGTGCTCGAGTCCGCGCGAATCCTCGATGCTGCCGGTAGCGAGGCGGTCGTCCCGGCTGCCGCGCTCGGGCTCGCCTACCGCGATACCCGCCTGAAGCACCCGCCGGCGGATGGCCCCGCCGAGCTCGTGCTCGAGGCGACCTTCCGCTTGACCACGGCCGACCCGGAGGTGATCAAGGCTCGACTCGACGACATCCGCCACTGGCGCCAGGCGCATCAACCGCTCGGCCTGCCATCGGCCGGGAGCGTCTTTCGCAACCCGCCAGGCGAATCCGCAGGACGATTGATCGATGCGGCCGGCCTGAAGGGGACGCGCATCGGCGGGGCGGTCGTGTCCCCGAAGCATGCCAACTTCATCGTCAACGACCAGCGCGGCACGGCCGCCGATGTCCGCCAGCTGGGCGAACACATCCAGTCGGTGGTCGCCGCACGTCATGGCGTAGACCTGGAGTTCGAGATCGCGTTCGTCGGCGACTGGAGCGCCTGGCCGCCGAGCGAACCGGCCGCGATCCAGCCGCCCAGCGCCGATCCCCCGGCGGAGCCCACCGCCGAGCCAACGGCCGAGCCTGCGACATGACGGACGCGCGCGCCGCCGAACGCGGCCCGGACACCGCCCCGCTGCCCCCGATCGCCGTCCTGCTCGGCGGCCCGTCGGCCGAACACGATGTCTCGATCGTCTCGGGCAGCTCGATCGCTGACGCCCTCGCCGCCGACGGGGCGACCGTCCGCCAGATCGTGCTGGACCTCGCGGGTGCCTGGTGGTGGCTTCCGGCCGGGCATCGTCGCGATGGACGCCCGGCCACGGCCTACGACGACCCCGCGACCATGGGTGCGGACGGCCCGCATCTCCCCGGCGCCGCGCTGGACCGACTCGCAGCCGAGCGACCGGTACCGGTCGTGGTCATCGCGCTGCACGGTCCGTTCGGCGAGGACGGGACGATCCAGGCGATGCTGGACGCGGCTGGCCTCGCGTATACCGGGTCCGGCGTGGCCGCCTCGGCGCTGGGCATGGACAAGGCCCTGTTCAAGCGGATGTGTCGCGGGCTCGGATTGCCGGTCATGGACTGGCGCGAGATCCGGCACGATCGCTGGCGAGCGGATCCCGACGGCGTGGCCCGCGAACTGTCGGCCTTCGTGGCGGGTGCCTCGGACTCGCGTTTGATGATCAAGCCGGCCCGCCTCGGCAGTTCGGTCGGGATGACCCTCGCCCATGACTCGGGCGAACTGGCCGGCGCGCTCGACCTCGCCTTCCGCTATGACAGCCTGGCCCTGGCCGAGACCTATCTCGCCGGCGCCCGGGATCTGGAGATCGCGATCATCGGGAACGACCCGGCCCGCCTGGAGACCTACGGCCCGGGTGAGATCATCAGCGGCCACGAGTTCTACGACTACGCCGCCAAGTACACGCCGGGCCTGTCAGAAACCTCTACCCGGGCCGAGGTGAGCGACGGCCAGCTGGCGGTGATGCACAAGCTCGCAAGGGACGTCTACCGGGCGATCGGGGCGGAGGGCTTCGCCCGGCTCGACTTCCTCGTGTCCGGCGAACGGATCGTCGTCTCGGAGATCAACACGATCCCGGGCTTCACCCCGATCAGCCTCTTCCCGACCCTGCCGGCCGACGGTGGGTACACCTTCACCGACGTCTGTCGCCGGATCGTCCGGCTCGCCCTGGAACGCCAGGCCGGGCGGTCTGCGACGGACCTCACGCCGACCGATCTGCCGCGATGACCCAGCGTCCGACGACGCGGCGCCCGGTGTCCAGCCGCCCGAGCGGTCGGGGCCAGGTCGCCGCCCGTCCGATGCGCCGAAGCCGCCGCGTGCGGCGTGCCTCGGGCGGCCTCTCGCCGATCCGCGCGGGCGCGATGCTCGGCCTGCTCCTGGCTGGCGCCGCGCTCTATGGCGTGGCTCATTCGTCCGCCTTCACCTTCACCCGAGTCGACCTGCGCGGTGCCGCCTTCACCGATACCGCGGCCGTGGACGCCCTCCTCGTGGACGCCCGCCAGCGCAACCTGTTCGTCCTGTCGACCCGACCGCTGGTCGAACGCCTGCGGACCCTGCCGACGGTCGCCAACGCGGCGGTGACGGTTCGCCTTCCGAACGCGCTCGTCGTCTCGCTCAAGGAGCGCGAAGCGATCCTCGTCTGGCGCGTGGGGGAGCGGCGCTACCTCGCCGACCCGGAGGGGAACCTCTTCGCCCGTATGGACGGCGACGTGGTGCCCGAAGAGGTCGCCGCCCTGCCCGTCGTCGAGGATCGGCGCGCGGCGTCCGCCGGCCTGAGCATCGGTCGCCGCTTGGAGGCCGTGGACCGCGACGCCGCGACCCGGCTCGCTTCGCTCCGACCGAGCGACGTGGGGAGCGCCAGCGCCCGGCTGCAGGTCGTGATCACGGACGCGAGCGGGTTCCTGGTCCATGCTGAGCCGGTGGGCTGGCGCGCCGTGTTCGGCTTCTATACCCCGAGCCTGCGAACACCGGAGTTGATCCCCGGACAGGTTCGACTGCTGCGCAGCCTGCTGCTCGGGCGCGAGGCGCTGATCGATCGGATCGTCCTTGCCTCGGAGATCGACGGGACGTATACGACCCGCGAACCGGCCTCGCCGGCCACCTCGCCGGCGCCCACGCCGGGCGCCTCGCCGTGATGTCGTTCGTCGGTGCCGGCCGCCTGGCCTCGTCGTGGCCGGTTGGCGGTGGCGCGTCCGGTCGAGTAGCCTTGCGAAAACCACCGGAGCGAGGACCACAGGCTCGTGTTGCTACCCCTGCTCGGGCTCCTCGTGGGCGTCCTTGCGGGGCTCGTCCTCAACGTCAACGTCGGTTTCGAGCTCAGCCGATATTCAGCCGTGGCGATCCTCGCCGCGCTGGATTCGGTCCTTGGAGCGGTCCGCGCGGAGCTGGACGGGGTCTACGACAATCGGATCTTCATCAGCGGGTTCCTGGTCAATGCGATCATCGCGGTCCTGTTGACGTTCATCGGCGATCGCCTGGGCCTGGACCTCTATCTGGTGGCGCTCATCACCTTCGGGTTGCGCATCTTCGATAACGTGGCCCTCATCCGGCGCCACTTCCTCTAGATCGAACACAACGGAACGGGAGACGACGACAGGGTGGAACGAGAAGCGGTCCTCGTCGGCATCGACGTCGGCACCAGCAAGGTCTGTGCGCTCATCGGCGAGGTGAGCCGGGACGGGCGCCTGACGATCATGGGCCACGGCACGGTCCCGGCGTCCGGCCTCAAGAAGGGCGTCGTCATCAATATCGACCAGACCGTGCGCTCCATCGCGGACGCCGTCGAGCGCGCCGAGCGCCTGTCCGGCTGGAAGATCGACCGTGCCTTCGTCGGCGTCGGCGGTCAGCATGTCGAAAGCCTCAACTCGCCGGGGCAGGTCGCGGTCACCGGGCATCAGCGTGAGGTCGCCCGCCAGGATATCGATCGGGCCATCGAGGTCGCCCGCGCCGTACCCATCCCGTCCAATCGCGAAGTCCTCCATGTCGAGCGGCGCGGCTTCAGCGTGGACGGCCAGGAAGGGGTCAAGGATCCGCTCGGGATGAGTGCCCTGCGCCTGGAGGTCGAAACGCACATCGTCACCGCGTCGGCGACGGCCATCCAGAACCTCTCCAAGTGCGTCGCGGCCGCCGGCGTGAAGATCGATGAGCTGGTCGTCAACTCGCTCGCCTCCGCGGAAGCCGTCCTCAACCCGACCGAAAAGGAGCTGGGCGTCGCGGTCGCGGACATCGGCGCAGGGACGATCGACCTGGCCCTGTTCCAGGAAGGTTCGCCGTTCCACACCCGGGTCCTGCCGGTCGGCGGCAACAACGTGACCAACGATGTCGCGATCGGGCTCAAGACGAGCCTTCAGGTCGCCGAGGAACTGAAGATCCGGCACGGTTCATGCGACCTGCGGACGGTGACCGATGACGAGGAGATCAGCGTCAGCGTGCTCGGGGAGGATGCCGGGCGCACGGTCAGCCGGATCGAGGTCTGCCAGATCATCGAGGCGCGGATGCGCGAGACGTTCGAACTGCTGCGCAACGAGATCCGCGCCTCGGGCGTGGAGATGCTGCCGGCCGGGGTCATCCTGACCGGCGGTGCCGCGCAACTGTCCGGGCTCGCGGAGCTTGGTCGCGAGGTGCTACAGATGCCCGTGCGGATCGCGGCCCCGACCGGTATCGGCGGCCTCGTGGATACGCTCCTGGCTCCCGGCTACAGCACGAGCGTGGGGCTCCTCCAGTGGGGGGCCCTGAGCCTCACCAGCGGGGAGCCGTCGCGCTACGAGTCCGCGCCGGCGATGGGCGGCCTGGGAAGGTTGCGCGACGCCCTGCGGGGCATCTTCCCGTAGACGGCCGCGCGTTTCGGGGCCGGATGGAAGGCCTCAGCGACCTCGCCGGCTGAGGGGCACGACGGCGCTCGCCGCCGCGACAGTCGAGAACAGGATCAGCAACGCAAGTCCGACGACGTTGCCGCCTGTCCCATCCGTCGTCGGGGACAGGATCCCGGCACGGTCCGTCGGCGGGAGGGTCACGCGCGGCCCGTCTTCGGCGCCGGGCGACTTCGGGCCTCCGGCCTTCTCGACCGGCTCGGGCGTTCCCGTGGTCCCGCAGACGGTGGGCGTGATCTCCGGCTTGGCCGTGAGCGTGACCGGTGCGGGCGGCTCGGGGTCGCTGAGCTGCCAGGCGCCGCGGGCCACGATGGACGTGGTCACGACGCAGCCCTCGGCGTCCGTCGTGGTCTCGATCTTGGGGCCGATGATGGTCACCGAGACGTCGATCCGGGCACTGATGTCGGACCAGCTCGGGAGCGGGACCTCGAACCGACCGCCTTGGTCCACCGGGAACGGGCTCGAGGACACGTCTCCGTTGGCGTCCGTGATGCTGGCCTCGGCGGATACGACGGGAAACGGCTGGCCATCGGCATCCAGCGCCCGACCCGCGATGGAGAGCGAAGGGCACTCCTCGCTGGACGTCGCACCCACGAGCAGTTCGATGGTCACGTCCGCCGCCGCCGGCGCGTCACCGGAGCCGAAGTAGCTGAACGAATTGACGCATCCGTTCTCGCCCTCGACGGTCCGCTCCAGGCTGGCGATCACCTGCAGCTGGAAGGGCGGCGCGTCGGCACCATCCGGGCGCGCGACCTCGGTCAGGACGAGCTTCCCCTGGGCGTCGGTCGTGCCCTTCAGCTCCTGGATCAGGTCGTCCTGGATCACCCCGCCATCCGCGGGGCCCGTCCGCACCGCCTGCATGGTCACGGTCGCCCCGGCCAGCGGCCCCACCCCGCCATCGCTCGAGTCGACGAACGACACCGTGACCGTGCCGTCGAAGAGGACGCCCGCCGGGGGATCCACGGCCAGGACGGGTCCGACGCCAGCCAGTGCCAGGACAGCGCCCATCGCCAGGGCGGTGACCACGCGGATCTTCTGGTGCACGGATCCCCTCTCCTGCAAGTGCCGACGCGCCCAGTATGGGATGGTGCGAACGTCCAGCCTTTGGACGGCCGAACATGCGCTCGAACCGGCCCTGCCGGGCTGTTGCGCCCGGGCAACACCTGCGCCACGGGCGGGCAGCCGGCGGCGGTTTTCGAGTGGCCGCGGGCCGACCTGCGGCGCTATACTCCGCCGAGACCCCAGGAACCCGGAACGGACGAACGCCCGCCGGGACGCACCATTCCCTGACCGTCATCGCCATGACCCACGAGGGGTCGCCGGAGGAGTACCCGATGCCGCTGCGTTCCGATTCCGAGAACTTCGCCCTGATCCGCGTCATCGGTGTGGGCGGCGGCGGCAGCAACGCCGTCAACCGGATGATCCGGGCGGAGATGATGGGCGTGGAGTTCATCGCCTGCAACACGGACGCCCAGGCGCTCCTCCAATCGGACGCCCCGCACAAGATCCGGATCGGCGACAAGGTCACCCGCGGTCTCGGTGCCGGTGGCGACGCGACGATGGGTCAGCGCTCGGCCGAAGAGGATTCGGAGAAGATCGCGGCCGCC
>JACCVB010000122.1 GCA_013698385.1 Chloroflexota bacterium | reverse complement strand
CCCCAGGATGCGGTGGCGAAGGGTGCGCGCCGGAACGGGCGCATGCGAGATGGTCACGCAGGACTCCGCGGGCGAACCGGTCGGCGATGACGGTCGTCACCGAACAGGATCGGTGCGACTCCGTCCGCGGGCAGTGGAGGGGGAGCCACGTCGGTCACGAGGCTATCACTGGTCACGGGTCCGGGCAAACGGCGGCGCGGAGGCGGGCCGCTCGGCGCCCCCGGTGGCGCCCCGGTGCGCCCGAGTTGCGCCCAGCCGGTGCGACGCCCGCCCGCTCGGGTCGTCAGAGCAGGCCTGGCGAGATCGGCAGGTAGCGGGACAGGTCGGCGAACGGCCGGTCCCAGCACAGCAGGACCGGGAACTGGTCCAGCCGGAAGCCGGCCTGGAGTGCCGGCACCACGGCCCGGTCGGCCGTGCCCGGCAGCCACAAGGCGAACGCGCCCCGAGGGGTGACCGCCGAGGTCAGATGCCCAAGCACCGGGGCCATCAGCGCTTCGTCCAGGACCGCCACCGGGCCCACCCGGCCCGATTCGCCGGCGTACCCATAGGCCAGGGGACGGCCGTCCGGTCCGTGATAGAGCCAGCCGCGTCGACCTTCCTGGCCCAGGAACCGATGATCCATCGGGTGAGCCACGCCAAGCGTGTCTCGGTCCAGCGCGTCGATGGCATCCACGAGACCACGATGGCCGTCGCCGCCCGGTGGACCGGTCGCGATCTCCTCGAAGGCCGTGGGGTGAACTCCGCTTGGCAGCTCGCCGAAGACCCCGCCGCGTTCCGGCAGGCCGATCAGGTTCAGCAGCGGCACCCGCGGCACGATCCCGAGCGAGGCATACAGCGCATTGGCGATCGGCTGGGCGCTGTCCGTGGCGGTCGCCCGGATCGTGGCCGCATCCACGGCCGGCGCGACGCGCGCCAACAGCGACCGCCCAAGCCCGGCCCGCTGATAGCCCGGCAGCACGAACAGCATGGACAGGTACCACAGCCGCTCGCGCATCACGGCAGCGGCGAAGGCCACGATCCGCTCGCCATCGGGTTGGGCACCGTCCGGGACGACCGCGGCCACGAACCGCTCCGGATCCGTCGACTGCAGGTGCCCGTACAATCGGACGATCGGCGCCGTCTCCGGCGGGACTTCGGGCTGGTTCAGCCGACCCACGTAGTCGTTGATCCCATGGCGCCAGATCTCGGCACACGCCGCCAGTTCATCGGCGCGCACCGGGCGAAAGGCCGGGTCGCCGGCAGCGGACCCGACCGGCGTCGGCGTCGCCTCGGCCGGCGGCGTCTCCTCTGCCGGCCAGTTCACCGGATGGCTCAAGACGCGTCCGCCTCGTCCTGCACGACCCGCCATTCCCCGCCGGTCGCCAGCCGCTCCAACTCGGCCTGCATGAATGCATCGAGATCGCCATCGAGCACGGCGCTCGTATTTCCCGTCTCATACCCGCTCCGCAGGTCCTTCACCATCTGGTAGGGGTGCAGGACGTAGCTCCGGATCTGGTTACCCCAGCCGGCCTCGACGTGTTCGCCCTTGAGGATCCGCATCTCGGCCTCCTTCTCCTCCAGGGCACGCTCCAGCAAGCGCGCCTTCAGGACCTTGGTGGCGTTCTCCTTGTTCTGGGTCTGCGAGCGTTCGTTCTGGCTCTGGACGACGAGCCCGGTGGGAGCATGGGTCAGGCGGACGGCGGAGTCGGTCTTGTTGACGTGCTGGCCGCCCGCGCCCTGGGCTCGGTAGGTGTCCACCCGGATAACGTCCCAATCGAGCTCGATCTCGACGTCGTCGTCGACTTCGGGCAGGACCTCGACCAAGGCGAACGTCGTCTGGCGCCGCTTCTGCGAGTCGAAGGGGCTGATCCGGACGAGTCGATGAACGCCGCGTTCCGCACGCATCCAGCCATAGGCGCGTCGACCCTGGATGTCCACGGTCACGCTCTTGAGGCCGGCCTGCTCGCCCTCCTGCTGGTCGATGATCTCGGTCGAGAAGCGGTGGCGCTCCGCCCAGCGCAGGTACATCCGGAGGAGCATCTCGGCCCAATCGGTGGCTTCCGTGCCCCCGGCGCCGGCGCTGATCGTGAGGATCGCCGCCCGATCGTCGTGCTCGCCGGAGAACAGGAGCGCGGTCCGTTCGCGCGCGAGGTCGGTCTCGAGGGCGGCCGCGTCGCGCTCGAGCTCCGCCTCGAGCTCCGCGTCGGACACTTCGTCGAGCAGGTCCAGGGCGGCCTGCAGGTCGTCGATCCGAGACAGCAGTTCCCGCCAGGTCCCGATCTCGTTGCGCAGGCCGTCCGCCTCGCGCAGGACCTTCTGGGCGAGGCGCTGGTCATCCCAGAACCCGGGTGCCTGGGTCAGCGCCTCGATGTCATCGACGCGCGCGCGCTTGGCCTCGAGGTCAAAGGCGCCCCGAGGTCGACTGGATCCGTTCAGCCAGGTCGCGGATGACGGACGCGTCCATCTAGTTCCGGACCTGGAGATCCTGGAGCAGCAACGGGCGCAGCTCGATGAGCCGCAATGCCGTCTTGCTCCGAGCGACGACGGGGTTCACGCAGGGACAATAGCTGTTGTGCGGACAGACGCCGCAATTGCCGTCGCAGTCCAATGCCGCGGCGTAGCTGCAGGAGCGACAATCGCGTTCGCACGCGATCAGATCGACGAACGCGGCATCCTCGGCCTGCTTCACGGTCTCCCTCTCTGTACGGCGCTGGGCAAGGGCGGCGGGGCGGACGCGTCTCGCCTCACGACACACGCAGTCCGGTCGGGCGATCGGGTTGGCCCAGTATACGGGGCCAAAGCGCAGGAGCCAAGAGGGAATCTCGGGATCGGCCCCGATATCTGGTGCGCCGAGGCTAGTTGCCGGCGCCCAGGACGAAGTAGGCCGCCAGCCCGCCGACTTCGTGGGCGAGCGCGTCGATCCGAACGAGCATGTCTCGCTCCAGGGGACTGCTCGGCGTGGGAGACCCTCGACCGTCGATCCCCGCGTCGCCGGCCATGCGCAGGACGCGCAGCATGTGCGGCCGATCGGACACGATCAAGGCCGAGCTCAGGCGAAGCTCGCGCATCAAACCGGCGACCGCCCAGATGGACGTCTCCGTCGTCCGGCTCTGGTCCTCGGCCAGGATGACCGCGTCATCCACGCCATGGCGGACCAGGTATTCGCGCGCTGCGGCCGCTTCCGTGGTGCGATCGCCGGCGGCCTTGCCCCCGGTCACGATCAATCGTGGTGCTCGACCGGCCTCGAACAGGGCCAGGGCATGATCCAGCCGTGCCATGAACAGCGGTGACGGGCGCCCGTCGTACTGGGCCGCGCCCATGATCACGATCGCGTCCGCCGGGCGCGAGTCCACCTTCCAGCCTTCGTCCCAGACCCGGATGGTCATGTAGCCGAGGATCAGCACCACGGCCAGGCCGCCGAGCACGCCGATCCGGCGCAAGTCCTGCAGGAACCGAGCCTCGGCAGTCAGCTCAGCGGCCGTGGCATTTCTTGTATTTTGCGCCGGACCCGCACCAACACGCATCGTTCCGCCCGATCCGCGTGCCCGCCGGGGTGTAACCGATGCGCGGGCCGGAACCGTTCGTCCCGTTGGGACCCGGGCTACCGCCCGTCACGGGTTCGTCGCCCAGGGTCTCCTGGACGTTCCGGGTGACCGGTGCCGGCGGAAGGGCGCCGCGCACGACGGCGGATCCGGACGCCGCGACCGCGCCGCCAGTGATGGCACCGGCCGGCGCCATCGTGGTGGCGGGACTCACGGGACCCACGGCACTCGCGGCGACTGTCCCCCCGGCACGGATGGCGGCGGCACCGCGAGCGAGTGCCTGGGCGACTGCCGGATCCTCACCGGTCATCTCCGGCGGTGGCTGCCGCTGCACGGTCACCCGGAAGATGCTCGACGCGACGCCGTGGCGGATCAGCCCGCGCAGCTCCTCGTAGAGTCGGAACGCCTCGCGCCGGAACTCGTTGAGCGGATCCTGCTGGGCGTACCCGCGCAGGCCGATGCCGCGGCGCATGTCGTCGAGCTCGGTCAAGTGCTCCACCCAGAGCGAGTCGATCGTTCGGACGAGGACCAGGCGTTCCACCTGGGCCCAGTCGGCCTCACCGACCTCGGCCTCGCGCTCCGTCAGTCGGGCGTCGGCCAGCTCGCGCAGGTGCTCCCCGATCGCCTCGCGCCCGCCGATCTCCCATAGTTCGTCTGCGCTCGTCCCGGCGCCGGTCAGGCCCATCGCTTCGAGCGCCGCGTTCATCGCCTCGAGGGTCCATTCGTCGGGATCTTCGCTCGCGATATGCAGTTCGACGAGCGCGTCGATCTCGTCGTCGAGGAAGGACCGGACGGTCTCGGTCAGGTCCTCGTTGTGGAGGACCTTGTCTCGCTCCGCGTAGATCGTCTCGCGCTGCTTGTTGATGACGTCGTCGAACTCGACGACGCGCTTGCGGATGTCGAAGTTGAAGCCTTCGACGCGCGACTGCGCGCTCTCGATCGTGCGGGACACGAGGCGCGATTCGATGGCCACGTCGTCGTCCAGGCCAAGGCGCTCCATCAGGCCCGTGACCCGCTCGGAGGCGAAACGCTTCATGAGGTCGTCCTCGAGGGACAGGTAGAAGCGCGACGAACCCGGGTCTCCCTGGCGACCGGCGCGACCCCGGAGCTGGTTGTCGATCCGACGCGAATCGTGCCGTTCCGTGCCGATGATGTGGAGCCCGCCGACCGCGACGACCTCGGCGTGTTCCACCTCGGTCAGGGCCTTCGCCTCGGCGAGGGCCGCGTCGTAGACCGACCGGTCCACTTCGGCCGGGTTGAGGCCCTGTCGGTGAAGCGCGTCGGACGCGAGCCCGGCCGGATTGCCGCCGAGCTGGATGTCCGTGCCGCGGCCGGCCATGTTGGTGGCGATCGTCACGGCCCCCGTCCGGCCGGCCTGGGC
>JACCVB010000107.1 GCA_013698385.1 Chloroflexota bacterium | reverse complement strand
GCAGGCGACGATGGTGAGGATGACGAGAAGGAGCGCGGCGGGCCGCGCGATTCGAAGGTCGGCTCGAGGCACGAGTGAGTTCTCCATGCAGATCGCGATCCGATCGGGTCGCGTTGCCCGGAAGACGACGGTCGCCGTACATCGGTTCCGCGCTTGCGCAGCGCCCGCCGGTTTCGCTATGGTTTGGGCCTGATGGTCAGTCATCGCATCTCCAGGGACATGTGTATGCGTCGGCGGCCCCGCCGCGTGGAGGTCGGGGTCCGGAGCCAGCCGCGCCCGAGCTGAGATTCGTCCGGCGCGAGCGCCGGATCACGACGGTCCGAGGGCCGCAGCACCGATGTCGGTGACTGCGGTCGATCTCGCTCCATCGCATCGTGCCGGGAGGCCGCCGATCCCCTAGCCCTTCCTGACCCATGATCCCGCCCAGTCGAGGAGATCCGAGATGCCGCACACCGAGACCCACGCGCCCGAGACGGAGCGCGCCCTGGCCGCGAACGCCCGCTACGCCGCGACGTTCGACCGGCCCAACCTGGACATGCCGCCGTCACGCAAGCTGGCCGTGCTCGCCTGCATGGACGCACGCCTGACGGTCGAGCAGGTCCTTGGCCTCCAGACCGGCGAGGCCCACATCATCCGCAACGCGGGCGGCCTCGCCACAGACGACGCGATCCGCTCACTGGTCATCAGCCAGCAGCTCCTGGGGACCGCGGAGGTGCTCGTGATCGAGCACACTGGCTGCGGGATGCTGACCTTCACGGACGAAGAGGTCCAGGCGTCCATCGCGGAGGCGACGGGCACGCACGTCGACCTGCCGCTCCAGGCGTTCACGGATCTCGAGGCAAACCTGCGCGCGCAGGTGGAGCGGATCCGCTCCCATCCCTGGATCAAGGACGTGCCGATCACCGGCGCCATCTACGAAGTGGAGACCGGCCGACTTCGAAAGGTGGACTGATCTCCGGTTCGCGGGGTCGCGGATGAACGCCGCGACCCGGCGCTTGACATTGGAGCGGCTCCAGGGTCTACCGTCAGCGGATGCAGATCGGGACCCTCGCTCGCCGACTCGGGACCACCCCGGACACGATCCGCTTCTATGAGCGTCGCGGTCTGCTGCCGCGCCCCGAACGCGCCCCGAACGGGTATCGCGACTATCAGTCGCTTGATGTCGAGCGCCTGAGGCTGCTTATGGGCCTGCGCCACCTGGATCTACCCCTGGACCAGGCGGCGGAGCTGTCAGGCCTGTGCGCCGCCGGCCGATGCGACGAGGTGTCGGCCGAGCTGAAGGTTGCGATCGGGGCGAAGCGCGCCGACCTGCGGCGGCGGATGGATGAGCTGACCTACCTCGATGGCCAGCTCGCGCACCTCGAAGGCGGCCTTGCGGCCGGCCAGCCACCTCGACCCCTGATCACGCTCGGAAAGGAGGACCTCGATGATCACCCGTTGTGAACCGTGTTGCTGCGACAAGCACTGCTGCGGCAACTGCTCCAAGTAGCCGCGTGAACGGCAGCCGGAGGAATGTCCTCCGGCTTCCGTGGACAGAGCCAGACGATCGGCAGCCCGCGACCGGCCGTTTCGACTGACGCGCAGAGCCGCTGGCGTTACAGTCGTGTGGTGACCGACCGCTTCGTCGATCTCCCAGGTGCCCGGATCTACGTCGTGGATGACGGCTCACCGCTCGATCAGCCGATCCTGCTCCTTCACGCCGGCATCGCCGATTCGCGGTCCTGGGACGATTTCGCGCCCCTCCTGGTCGATGTCGGCTACCGGGTCCTTCGGCGTGACATGCGTGGCTTCGGGCGCACCGAGACCGAGGACATCGAGTTCTCGAACCGCGCGGACGTCGTCGCTGTCCTGGACGCGCTCGACATCGGGCAGGTCGTCCTGGTCGGCAATTCGGCCGGCGGTCAGATCGCCATCGAAACCGCCATCGAGTACCCGGACCGGATCGCGGCCGTCATCGGCCTGGCGGCTGGCCTTGGCGGCTTCGAGAGCCAGCCGACCCCCGAGGTGGTCGAGCTGTTCGAGCACGGGGACGCCCTCGAGTCGGCATACCTGAAGGCGCCGAGCGAGGCCGCCGCCGCGGCGCTCGTCGACTTCGAGGTGGACGTATGGGTCAACGGCCCCGGCCAGCCGACCGACCGCGTGCCGGCGTCGATCCGCGACGCGGTCCGGGCGATGGACGCCGTCCACTACACGCCCGGACGCGCGCACGGCCGACCGGTCCCGTTGCTGCCCCGGGCGAACGACCGACTAGCCGAGCTTCGCTGCCCGGTCTTGGCCGTGGGCGGCGCCCTCGACCTCAGCGACGTGACGCAGGCCGCGCTCCATCTCGAGGCCAAGGTCCCGGGGGCCCGGGCGGTCGTCCTGCCCGACGTTGCCCACCTGATAGCGATGGAGGCGCCGGGCCAGCTGGCCGCCCTCATGATCGGGTTCCTGGCGTCGCTGCCACGCTGGTCGTGCCGGCGGGGAACGGATGCGGGCTGCCGACGTTCCCAGGATGCCGACTCCCAGGCGATCCGATCGGCCAGGGTCTTGGAGCAGCAGTTGGTGTCACGAAACCAGGCTTGATGTGTGAACCGCGTGGCCCAAGCCGCCGGACGATGGGTGAACAGCGACGGTCTCGGATGCAACTTGACGGCAAGACTCCGCACCAACGGGCGTGCAATACTCCAGCGCAGTATTGACAACCCCTTGACAAGGCGCCCCTCCCGGGCGACGATACGTGCCGATCGGGCTTGTCAAGACTTGACAGGCCCACAGGTGTGTTCGGGACCATGCGGGTGGGGCCGAACGGAGTGATCAAGGCGTCGCCTGGTCCGTGACGCAAAGGAGCGAGTTTGTCGGTCGGCGCGACTGCCGAGGTCAAGAGCAAGCTGTCGGTCGTCGACGTCGTCGGCGAGTCGGTCACGCTGAAGAAGGCGGGCACGACCTACAAGGGCCTGTGCCCGTTCCACGGGGAGAAGACGCCTTCCTTCGTGGTCACCCCGATGCGCGAGAGCTGGCACTGCTTCGGGTGTGGCCTGGGCGGGGACATCTTCAGCTTCATCATGCAGCGCGACGGTGCGACCTTCCCGGAGGCGCTGCGCACGCTCGCCTCGAAGGCCGGCGTCGAGATCGACGAACGGACGAAGCGCGAAGACGCCCATCGAGCCCGACTCCGACGGGTACTCGATACCGCGATCGCCTTCTACCACGCGGTCCTGACCGGCTCCAAGGCGGGCGAGACGGCATTCGCCTACCTCAAGGGTCGCGGTTTCACGGACGCCACCATCGAGACCTACCAGCTCGGCTGGGCGCCGGGTGGCTGGGACCAGATGGCCCGCCAGCTCGCAGCCAAGCGCGACATCCGCCCCGAGGAGTTGATCGAGGTCGGCCTGGCCAGCCCGAGCCAGCGCGGCCGGGGCGTCATCGACAAGTTCCGCTCGCGCGTGCTCTTTCCGATCCGCGATCAGAGCGGTCATCCGGTCGGCCTCGGCGGGCGACTGCTGGAAGGGGAGGGGCCCAAGTACCTGAACTCCCCGGCGACGCCGCTGTTCGACAAGAGCCGGACGCTCTACCTGATCGACCGGGCGAAGGGCCCCATTCGCCGGGCCGGTGGCCAGGCCGTCATCGTGGAGGGCTACACGGACGCGTTGATGGCGCACCAGGCGGGCTTCGAGAACGTGGTCGCCAGTCTCGGGACGGCGCTGACCCCCAACCAGATCGGGCTGCTGACGCGCTATGCATCGCGGATCGTGCTGGCCTATGACGTGGACGCCGCCGGCGAGAAGGCGGGCACGCTCGGGATCACGGCCCTGACCGGGCTCGTCGGGCAGCTCCAGGGCGACGACTCGGGGGTCAAGCTGGAGGATGTCCGGGTCCTTCGCTTGCCGGACGGCAAGGATCCCGATGAGGTCGTCCGCGAGGCTCCCGCGGACTGGACGAACGCGGTGGATCACGCGAAGCCGCTCGTCGAGTACCTGATCGGCCATCATGCCGGCCGGTTCGACCTCAAGACGAGCACGGGCCGGATCGGCTTCGTGGAAGCGGTCATGCCGGCCATCCGCGACATCGCCGATCCGCTTCGGCGTGACGAGGCCCTCCAGGAGACTCGGCGCGTCTCAGGCGTGGAGGAGCGAGTCCTTCGCCAGGTCCTGGATCGGCGGATCGCGGCGGGTGCCGGTGGGACGGGCGCGGGCGGGCGTGGGGCGGGGCACCGCGGTGGCGTGGCCGCGACCCGGATCACGATGGACGCGGTCCTCGCCTCGCCGGACATCCTGCCCATCGGGGACATCCTTCGGGCGGTCACGCCGGTCGAGGCGGAACTGCTCCGCCTCCTCCTGCTGGTGCCGGAGCAGCAGCTCCGGGTCGTGGAGGAGCTCGGGCCGGACCAGCTGCCGTCCACCCTCGCGCGCGAGCTGTACCGGGCGATCGTCCTTGCCCGCGAGGCGGACGATCACGGCGTCCATCCGCCATTCGACCGGGCGGGCCTGATGCTCGTGCTGGACGAGGAGACCCGCTCGCTGGCCCAGGCCCTGATGGCCATGGATCGGCCGTTGCCCGAGGCGCGCGAGATCGATCGACTGCTTTTGGATCTGGAGGACGACCGGATCCGCGAGCGCAGCGAATACAACGAATCGGCCCTGGCCGAGGCGGAGCGAGAAGGCGACAAGGTCGCCATCGATCGACTCCTGCTCGAGCGTCGCCAGATCAATGAGACCCGTCGATCCATCGATCGACGCCGTGAAGACACCCGCCTGTTCGCCCGACCGACCGCGGCCGCGGGCGCCTGACCCGACCAAGGAGGAACGAGAATGCCCGTTGATCCGCTCGATAAGCAATTGGTGGAGGCCGTCCTGTCGCGCCCCCGGCGCGCCAAGGCCGAGATCGAAGAAGCCAAGCTCGCCGGCCTGCGCCCCTCGCGCAAGGGGGCCGGTGCCGCCGTGGCCGATGACGACGATGACGACGATGACGACGATCTGGACCTTCGGCCGGGGGTGAGCGTGCGTGCTGCGCCGGGCGGTGACGCAGAGGTCAACATCGAGGTCGTCGGCGAGGATGGCGCCACGGACGCCGCCGCCCGGTTGCCGGCCGACGCGCCGGCGAAGCTCGACCCCAAGGAGGTCGAGGAGCCGACCGCCGAGGACCTCGAGGCGATCAGCGCGGACATGATCGGGATCGACGACCCGGTCCGGATGTACCTCAAGGAGATCGGCAAGGTCGCCCTGCTGACCGCCGAGGAAGAAGTGGTCCTGGCCAAGGCGATCGAGCTCGGCGAGCAGCTCGTCGAGGCTCCGTGGAAGGGCATGCTCGCCTTACACCACTGGACGCTCTACGACACGGAGCGCAAGACGCGGACCCAGAAGCCGCAGCATCGACTGCCCTTCGGGGACGAGGCCCATGCGCTCGTCCGCTCCGCCCTCGGCGCCGGGGAGGCGGCCGAACTGTTCGTGCCGTCACCGGATTTCCACCTCGTGAAGGCTGCCCGCGATGTCCAGTCCGACGGGACGAAGGACCTCCTGCGGGAGGGCAAGAAGCTCGTTGCCGCGTACAACGAGAAGCTCAATCCGGTAGCGTTCCAGCCGATCGTGGACTGGGCCTTCTTCGCCGTCCACAACGGTGACCTGGACTCGCGCGACAACATCGGACTGCGGGCGATCTGGGACTGGAGTCGCGAGGAAGTGGCCTACCCGGCCCTGGAGCGCTATGTCCT
>JACCVB010000100.1 GCA_013698385.1 Chloroflexota bacterium | reverse complement strand
GTGCCCTCGGGCTCGATCCGTCCGTCCGACCCCGCCGGAGACCGGACGCCCGGGCCGCCGACCTTCGCGGTCGTCCTGATCCTGGTCGCCCTCGTCGGGGCGGTAGGTGCGGCGTTGCTTCTACGGGGCCGCCACGCACGGTGATCGCATGGCGCCAAGCGGGGCGCCTTCGTCACTTGGATTCCTCCCCCACCGAAGGGATCGCGCGTACCGAAAGTCTACCGACGTGCCGTTGGTGCGAGGGGACCTGGATAGGCCGGATCAGAGGTCGTCCGTACGTGGGTCCGAGCACGGGACGACGCGACGCTCGATCCTGGTGGCCTTCGGATGTGGACGATGAGCGCTCGTAACGCAACGTCAGGCTCGATTCGAACGGTCCCAGCGGAATCTTGCAGCTCAAGACCGGTCGATGTCCGGCCGCTCCCGCACCGGTCGGGTCGAGCCGGGCACCGCAGCGTGGCCGGTGGCCTGACGCCACGGAGTCCGCCGGCCGCCTCCGCTGCAAGTCAGCGCGCTCGACCCTCCCGAAGCATCTCGATCGACCTCGCGATCCGGCGCTGGCGAGTCTCGTCGGTCCTCGCACCTTCGACCTGGAGGACGTGCCACGAACGATAGCTGCGCGAGATGCCGTCAAACGTGCGCCGAGCCTTCGGTTCGGCGTCGAGCGCGGCCGCGAAGTCGGGAGGCTCGGTGACGACGCGCGGTTCCGTGTCGAGCTCGAGATCGACGTCCACCTCGTCACCTCCGAGCACGTTCGCGCCGGCCCGGTTCTCCGCGCTGACCCCGATCATGAAGGCACCGCCCAGGACTGCGACCGTGCTGCGGTAGGTGAAGCCATTGATCGTGACCCGCACGGGAGGGCGCTTGCCGGCGCCGCGAGCCGCGACGACCTCGTCCGGGATACGGATCCCGGTCGCCGTCTTACCGCTCTGCTCGATCACCGTGCGGAATCGCATGACGCATCCTCCAAGGGCTGGGCCACGCGTCGCGCGACCGCTGGGGCGTTTCTGCGACGTACGCGCAAGTCCGACCGGCCGGTGCCGCATCTCAGCGCAAGTCGCGTCGTCCGATGATAGGTGCACCATTTGGATGCCGCGCCCCCGAGGAGGCCAAGATGACCGATCAGCACGACGGATCCGAACCGCTGGAACGGCCCGACCGCATCGACGCCCCTGATGGCAGTCGCGGGGACGGTCGGCCCACAGGCGAAGGTGGCGACATCAATCCCGGGCGCCCGCACCACGACGTCCCCACCGAAGCCCCGGAGGAAGATGGCGCGATGCCGGCCACCGAGCACGCGCCAGGCGCCGACCTGTAAGTGCCGCCACCCTCGCACTGCCGATTCTTGGGGGTCGACGGCAGGGGGACGGGCGTGTATCCTCTGCACGAACGTCGCGGAAGCGTCCACGGCGTAGGAACATAGCTCGACGCAACTCGGACTCCTCTCACGACTGACGCGAGAAACCCGATGGGATCGCGCCGGCTATCGAGAGGAGTCTCTACTTTTGTATAACGACAAGAACCTTGCTTGCGCGGACTGTGGACAGGAATTCGTGTTCACCGGGTCCGAGCAGGACTTCTATTCCCAGCGCGGCTTCACCGAGCCGCGACGTTGCCCCTCCTGCCGAGCGAGCCGCAAGGCCGCCCGAAACACGGACGGCGGCGGCGGTAGCTCGTACGGCAGTGGCTCCGGCTACTCCAGTGGCGGCTACTCCAGCGGTGCCGGCAGCTACGGCGGCGGCGGCGGTGGTGGTGGCTACGGTGATCGCGATCGCGGACCTCGTGAGATGTTCGCGGCCACGTGCTCGTCCTGCGGCAAGGAAGCCCAGGTCCCATTCCGCCCCACCAGCGGCAAGCCCGTCTACTGCTCCGACTGCTTCCGCAGCCAGCGCGGCTAGTCCCTTCCTCTCGCTGCGAGCCCCCGGAGGGCTCGTCGATCCGAGCGTGATCCCGACCCGGGCCGTCAGTCGACCCGGGTCGTTCCATGTCCGCCACCCGCCGAACCGGCCCAGGTCGACCTGCGCGCGGCGGTCAGCCAGACGTCGGGCTATCTCGCCGGGGCGCGCCGCGCCTCGAAACCCAGGTCCCGGGCGGCCTTGACGGTCAGCGGCTCGGTGCGTCGCCAGGTGAACGCCGTCGCGATCGCGTCCCAGACCGGACCGAGCTCCCAGTAGGCGCTATGCGATCGCGGGAAGTCCTTGCCCGAGTGGACGCGCAGGTCGACCACGCTGGCGAGGCCGTCCGAACGCCGGAACAGGGGCTCGGCCAGGAAGGACAGGAAGTCGCGGCTGTCGTAGACGTTGAGCCACGGGACGGGCAGGTGGGGCGGGTCGGACTCGTCGTAGGGCAGCGACGGGATGGCGTCGAAGGTGTACAGCAGCGGCGCCTGCGAGCCGACGGTGACGCAGGCCTGGATCGGTGCGTCGGGCCAGGCCCCGAGGAGGTCCACGAGCGCGATCCCGCCCAGGCTCAGGCCGACCGGGAGCACGGGCCGTCCCCGTGCGGCGGCAGCCGCCTGCCGCAGCTCCTTCTTGAGCACGCCCTGGATCGACTCTCGGTGGAGCTGATACCCGATGACATCCGCCAGGAGCTGGGCACCGAGGGCATCGAGCAGCGATTCGCGTCGGTTCTCGTAGTAATCGGTCGCCATGCGCAGGATCGCGGCCTTGCCGACGCCGGCGCGCAGGGACGGGATGGGGACGCGGCCCGGTCGACCTCGCCGGTAGACAGCCTTCCTCCAGTTGCCGAGCCGCAGGCCGGAGTGCCGGCGCCATTCGGGAGCGACGACTTGGACGTCCCAGCCCCTGGCACGGACCTGGTCCTCGATCCGGGCGAGGTTCTCGACCACGCCCTCGGAGGTCTCGTTCGCACCATGGACGAAGAACAGGACGCCGCTCGGGGCGGTCGGCGCGGTCGGCGCGCTTGGTGCGCTCGGCGCGGCCGGGACGGTCGGCGGAGGAATGATCCTCGCCGATCGACTCCGGCCGCCTGCGGTCGTGACCATGGCCCTATCGTACCGACACGGAACGCGCGGCAGGTATCCTGACCGCTGCCGCAGGGAGTCCCTCAGAGACCGTGTCGAGCGAACGAGCCGAGACCTACACACACGGCCACCACGAAAGCGTCCTTCGCTCGCACCGTTGGCGGAC
>JACCVB010000098.1 GCA_013698385.1 Chloroflexota bacterium | reverse complement strand
TCCCCTGGGCCATCGATGCACCGCGTGAGTCGACGACGTGGATCTCACGATCCGGGAGCATCTCCCGGGCGATCTGGGCACTCTTGATCGTGCCCGACAACACGCCCGCGACGTGGATCGAGACGATCGCCTCCGCGCCGTCGGCGAAGGCCGATTCGTAGGCGTCCTTGAATTCGCCTGGGCTAGATGCGGCGGTCGTGGGGAACGGCGCACCCGGCGAGGTCATCCGTTCCCAGAACTCGGGGCCGGACAGGTCCACCCCGGCCCGGAAGGTCTCGCTCCCGAAGTTCACGAGGAGGGGCACGATCCGGATCCCGAGCGCGTCTGCGTCGGCCGGGTCCATGTCCGAAGCGGAGTCGGTGAAGATCGTGACGCGATGCACGGGCGGAGTCCTCCCTGGCGCTTCGGGCGGCGCCGTGTGCCGATGATACGGGCTCGCACCAGCGCGCCGGCGGCCGAAGCCGCTACGCTTTCCGCCATGGAACGATCGCTCCGCTTCGTCCTGCTCGGCACGTTCACCCTGCGATTCAGTACGGGACTGACCGGGGCGATGCTCGCGACCTACCTCGCCAAGCTGCCGGAGCATGGGGGACCGATCGTCGCGGCCACGACTCTGGCCATCCTGCACTCTTCGTTCTACCTCTCGGAACTCGTGCTGTCGCCGGTGTTCGGGGTCCTCTCGGACCGGATCGGGCACCACCGGGTCATGCTCTTCGGGCCGGCCTTCGGGGCGGTCGCGGTCATCCTCACCGGGCTGACCACGAACCTCGCGATCCTTGGCGGGACGCGCATCCTGGAAGGGGCCTCCACCGCGGCCAGCGTGCCGTCCATCCTGGGCTTCATCGCGCTCGTCACGGCCGGCAATGAAGTGCTGCGGGGGAAGGCCGCCGCCCGATTCGAGGGGGCGACCCTGGCCGGCATCGGTGCCGGTTTCGCCCTGGCGCCATTGTTGTTCGCCGCGCTCGGCCCGACCGCGTTCTTCCTCAACGCCCTGTTCTACGGCGTCTCGTTCCTGATCTACCGCTATGGCGTGGACGACCACGATGCGGACGAACGCGCAACGGCGACGGCGAGGGCCACCGAGACCGGAAGCAGCCTTGCGCGCTACTCGGTCCTGCTGCGGACCTCGCAGGTCTGGCTCCTGGCGCCGACCTGGATCGCAGTCAATGCGTCGATCGGCCTGTGGTTCAGCCAGTCCATCTTCCAGTTCTCGAAGGTCGACCCGCGATTCCCCGATCAGTACCTGTTGTCCGGCTTCAGCGCGGTCCAGATCTCGCTCACCGCGGTCGTCATCGGTCTCATCTTCGGGGCCGGCCTCATCTACTGGGGCAATCGCTTCAAGCGCATGCGGCGGACGACGATCCTGCTGTACGGGATCATCGGCGGGGGCGTCATGGTCGCCGGAGCCATGGCCGTCAACCACGGAGCGGACCTGCCCGGGTTCGTGCCACTGGTCGGCGCGGCCGCGACCGCCCTGGGCCTCTTCGTGCTGGCCGGCGCGACGCCCGCCGCCCTCGGCCTGCTGGCCGATATCTCGGAGCGATTCCCGACCGACCGCGGGGCGATCATGGGGCTCTACTCCGTCTTCCTCGCGGTCGGGCAGATCGTCGGGAGCCTGATCGGTGGCGTCGCCGCGGACCTGCGGGGCATCGACGGGATGCTCGTGGCCACCGCGGTCCTGCTGGCGATCGCCCTCGTCCCACTGGCGTACCTGCGGCGCGACGAGGCGTCACTCGGCGCGCCAGCCACGCACGTTGATCGGACGGCAGCCTGAACGGCCGAGGCGACGGCCATCCCTGGGCGCCGGTCCCGCTGGCGCGGGGGAGCCACGGCGCGGTCGTCGCACCGCATCACCTCGCGACCGCGGCCGGCCTGCACGTGCTCCGCTCCGGCGGATCCGCGGTGGATGCGGCGATCGCCACGAACGCGGTGCTGGGCGTCGTCATGCCGGCGGGTTGCGGCCTGGGCGGGGACGCGTTCTGGCTCATCTGGGATGCCGCTTCCGGACGCCAGAGCGCCCTGAACGGCTCGGGACGGGCGCCCGCCGCGGCCAGTGCAGCCGTCCTGCGGGCCAGCGGCCTGACGGTCCTCCCGAAGTCCGGTCCACTGAGCATCACGGTACCGGGCGCCGTCGGCTCGTGGACCGACGCGCACGCACGGCACGGGCGGCTTTCCCGGGCCGCCATCCTCGCCCCGGCGATTGAACTGGCGGAGGCAGGCTTTCCGGCCTGGGATGGGTTCATCGAGGCGGTCGAAGGCACGGCGCCTCGGGTTCGCGGGGCCCTTGGGCCGGATGCCGGGTTCTTCGCGGTTTACCGGCCCCACGGCCGGCCGTGGCGACCGGGCGAACGGGTCCGACTGCCGGCCCTGGCCGCGACCCTGCGCACGCTGGCCGACGACGGGTTCGAGGCGTTCTATACGGGCGATCTGGGTGAGCGCCAGGCACGCGGCCTGGCCGCGGCAGGCTCGGCGATCTCCGCGGCCGACCTGGCCGGCCACACCTCGACCTGGACCGAACCGATCTCGACGGACTATCGCGGCGTCCGGGTCACGACCCATCCACCCAACAGCTCGGGGCTCGTCGCGCTGGAGTCGCTGGCGATCCTTGCGCAGTTCGAGCCGCCGGCCGCGCCGGGCGGGTTCGGAGCCGAGGGCGTGACGGACCCGGCCTGGGTCCACCTGGGCATCGAAGCCGCGAAGCTCGCCATGGCGGATCGCGACGCATTCCTGACCGATCCGGCATTCCGCGACGTGCCCGTGGATGGACTGCTGGCACCGGATCGGATCGCGCGGCTGGCGGCCGGGATCGACCGCCGTCGCGCATCGTCGCCGCCGCGCGCCACGAACCCGCCGGGCGGCGGCACGGTCTATCTCGCCACCGTGGACGCGGACGGAAACGCGGTCAGCCTGATCGAATCCAACTATCTCGGCTTCGGCTCGGGCGTGGTGGACCCGGACACCGGCATCCACTACCAGAACCGGGGCAGCTACTTCAGCCTGGATCCGGCCCATCCGAACGTGCTGGAGCCCGGCAAGCGGACGCTTCATACCTTGCTCCCCGGGATGCTGTTCCGGGACGGGGTGGTCGGGCCCTGGATCGTGGTCGGAGCGATGGGTGGCGATGCCCAGCCCCAGATCCATGCCCAGTTCGTGAGTGCCGTCGTGGACGGCGGCGTGGACATCCGGACCGCCGTGGCCGCGCCGCGCTGGTTCGTCGAACCGGCCGATCACTTCCAGCCACCGGTCGACGTCTCGCTCGAACCTCGCCACGCGCCCGGGGTCGCGGAAGCGCTCGAGTCGATGGGTCACCGACTGGTGCCGACCCAGGAGTTCGACAGCGGTCTCGGCCACGAACATGCCGTCGAACTCGTCGACGGCGGTCCATCGGCGAGCGGCGGATCGATCGCAGCCACGACGGACCCTCGCAGTGCGGGGTTGCCCGCCGTCTGGTGAGACGTCGCGTGCGATACTCCGCGTCCGACGCGCACAGGAGGGACCCGTGTCCTCGAACGTCAGCCAGAGCTATCCCTATTCGAGCGAAACGGAGGCGGAGCGCGCCGGCCGGGTCGCGACCCTCGTAAGCGAACGCGACGGGCTCGCCGCCAAGCTCGCCGCGGAGGCGACGCCGCTCGACGCGAACGACCGCTGGTGGGTCTGGAAATGCCCGACCCAGGGCTGTGCCGGATTCCTCCACACGGCGGGCTACGCGGCGGAGAAGCACGCGCTGTACGTCGTGTGCGACGGGACCTGCGCCAAGACCTTCCTGCGCTGACCGCTCGCCCGCTTCACCCGGCTGGCCCAGTTCGCCCCGGATGACGGCCGCCCAGGAGATGCCGGGCCGAGATTCGCCGCCCTCGGCGGACCCGGTCGTCGCCAGTCGTCGGCGACTGATCACCGACGCGTTGGGCATCGCCGCTTCCGCGGCGGGGTTCGGATTCGTGTATGGGCTCTCTGCCCGCCAGGCGGGCTTCTCCCCGATCGAGGCGATGGCGATGAGCACGATCGTCTTCGCCGGGGCCGCCCAGTTCGCCGCGGTGGGTTATATCGTGAGCGGTCTCGCCTGGCCCGGCGTCCTGCTCCTGACCGCGCTGCTCAATGCCCGGCACCTGCTCTACTCCGCGGCCCTCGCGCCCTGGCTGCGTGACGTGCCGTTCGTGCGTCGAGCCGTGATGGCGCATCTCCTCACGGACGAGGCGTTCGCGCTCTCCATCGGGCACTATCGGCGGATCGGTCGGGGCGACGAACGCGGCTACTGGATCGGCGCGATCGGCTCGACCTTCATCCCGTGGAATCTGGCGACGCTTGCCGGGGTCTGGCTTGGCGGCGGGATCCCCGAGCCGGCTCGGTTCGGCATCGACATCATCTTCCCAGCCGCGATGGTGGGCCTCGCGGTCGGCCTCATCACCGGCCGACGCGAATTGGTGGCGGCGATCGCCGGGGCCGGAGTCGGGGTCGTGGTGGCGCTGGCGTCGAGTCCGTCGATCGGGATCGTGGTCGGTGGGCTCGTTGGACCCGCGGTAGGGCTACTCGTGCCGGCGGGCGTCGCGCACGAGACGGCGCCGCTGGGCACGACGGCCTCGGCGGATCGGTTCGCGGTGCCTGGAACGCACTTGGACACTGGCTCGGCGGCGGGAGTGGACGCGGGTGAGGGAGCCGGCATCGGTGGGCGCCCCGGCAGCCGCGCCGATGTCGAGACTGGTCCTGTCGAGCCACGATCGTGAGCACCGAGCTCGTGGTGCTGGCCATCCTGATGTTCGCGGTCACCTATCCCTCGCGGGCTCTTGGGCTGTTGACGCCCGGCCTCGACCGGCTGCCGCGCCAGGCATTCGACTATCTCCAGCTCGTGGGGCCGGCCGTGCTCGCCGCCCTGGCCGCGGTGAACGTCATGGTCGTCGTCGATGGCGCGGGGACGCCGGCCTTCCATATCGGTGTCGAATGGCTCGCCGTGCTGACGTGCGTCGCCGCCGTGGCCTGGCGGAGGAACCTGCTGCTTGGGCTGCTGCTGGCCGTTGCCGTGGTCGTCGTGGCGCGCGGCCTTGGACTGGCGGCGCTACCGGGATGATCCGGCGGGCGCCGTATCGACCGGGTGCGCTCGTCAGGCTCGGCGCCCCTCGGCTTCGATCTCGATGCGCAACGTGGGGTCCAGCAGCGCCGACACCACGACCATCGTGGCGGCCGGCTGGATCTCCCCGAACCACTCCCCGTGCACCGCCAGCACAGCCGGCGCGTCGGCGAGGTCCACCAGGTACATCCGCGTCCTCACAACGTCGACGAGGGCGAAGCCACCGGCCTCCAGTGCGCTTGCGATGATCTCCAGGACCGCGCGCGCCTGGCCGGCCACGTCGCCCGGATGTCGGGATCGACCGTCTGGCCCGGCATCGGTCGTGCCGGCGACCCAGCAGCCGTCGCCGACGACGATCGCTCGGCTGTAGCCCGCGGATGATTCCCACGGGCCACCCGAAGAGATCCGCCGACGCCCCACGCTCACGGGGCGCACGCCCTCGCCAGGCGCCCCCTCACGGAGCGAAACGCGGGTCGTCGTCGCGCCAGGCGAGGATCTCGGGATCGCGCGCGATGGCGAGCAGCAACCCGGCCAACAGGGCCGTCCGGGGCACGATCGAATCGACATCCAGATATTCCGACGGCGAGTGGTCGCTGCCACCGATCGGCCCCAGGCCATCCAGGCTTGGCACCCCCATGCCCGAGGTCGAGTTCGCGTCCGAGGCGCCGCCGGTCGAGGTGTCCTTGATGCTGAATCCCAGGCGCGAGGCCACGGCCTGCGCGTGCTCGACCAAACGCCCACTGCGCTCCAGCTTTTCCATCGGTCGCCAGGCGACCATCACCTGTGCGTCCACCGTCGTGTCGGCCACTTCGGTCGCGGCCGCCACCTCGCGAACCGCGGCCTCGACCGCGTCGAGCCCCTCGGAGGTCGTGGCCCGTACGTCCACTTCCAATTCACAGCGCTCGGCGACGACGTTGGGCCGGGTGCCCCCGCGGATCACCCCGACATTCACGCTGACCCCCGGCCAGCGACCGTTGAGACCATGCAGGTCGCGCACGAGCCGGGCCGCCTCGAGGATCGCATTGCGCCCCTTCTCGGGCTCCACCCCGGCGTGGGCCGCCCGGCCGTGGACGGTGAGGCGCGTGTCCAGGATGCCCTTGCGGGCGGACACGATGTCCCCGTTGGCGCGGGCACATTCGAGGACCAGGCAGGCATCCGCGTCCGCGGCCACTTCGCGGATGTGTACCGACGACGTCGGTGAGCCGACCTCCTCGTCCGGATTGGCGATGAACGTCAGGCGTTCGAACGGCAGACCGCCCTGCTCGCCGATGATCGACTTGAGAGCGTACAGGCCGGCCAGCAACCCGGACTTCATGTCCGTGACGCCGGGGCCATACGCGACGCCGTCATCGATCCGGAATGGCCGTTCCGCCACGGTGCCGGGGTCGAACACCGTGTCCATGTGCCCGATGAGCAGGACCCTCGCCCCGCCCGACCGGCCGGAGAATGTGGCCACGACGGTGTCACCGAATCGCCCCGACGGGTCGGGCCGGATGTCCAGCTCCGCGCCCAGCTCGCGCAGGAAGTCGGCGGTCCAGCGACCGATCTCGTTCACGCCCTCGGGCGTGTACGAGCCGCAGTCCGTGTCGACCAGGCGGCGCAGGTCGTCCAGATAGGCCGGCAGGTCCGCCGCGATGGCCGCCCGCAGCGCGTCGAGCTGGGGGTCCACCGCGCGCGATCCGGTGTCGGGCGCGGCAGGGTCGTCGGCCGAGCCGGCGAGGTCGATGGTGGAGTCGGACATGACCGGCAGTCTACCGGGGCCCGGCCTCCGTTATCCTGCCCGGACCGTGCGATTGATCGAGATCCGGCTGCTCGAAGGACCCAGCGTCTATCGGCTCGAGCCGGTGGTGAAATTGGAGCTCGCCCTCGGTCGCCGACGAACGTGGTACGGCCAGCGCGACCCGGGTCGACATGCCCTCGTCCAGCTCGGTGCTGCCATCCCGTCACGCGACTGGCCGGATCCGATCGCCGACCTCGCGGCCTGGATCCGTCGCTTGCGAGTCGATCACGGCGAGGGACGCGGCGGACTCCTCGTCCATCGCTCGTCCGACCCCGGCCACTGGATCGTCTCGTACCCGTGGACAGGTGAGGATCGGGCGCGCGTCCTGACCGAGGCCGCCCTTGCCCTCGAGGGACGCGACGTCTCGCCCTCGCGCACGGCCCGCTTGACGGGCGCCCAGGAGCGGCTCCTGGCTCGCTGGTCGGAGCGGATCGCGGAAGCTGGCACGGCGCCGCCAAGCTGGTTGCGCGACCAGGACCGGAAGGTGCCCATCGTGTCCATCTCCGGCACGAACGGCAAGTCGACCGTCACCCGGCTGATCACCCATATCCTCCTCCGGGCAGGCAGGCGGGTCGGGACGACGACCTCGGACGGGGTCCTCGTCGACGAGCGGATGATCGATGCCGGCGACTGGACCGGTCCCGCCGGGGCGCACTTGATCCTGGGCCGGAGCGACATCGAGGTCGCCGTCCTGGAGACGGCCCGGGGTGGCCTGGTCCTGCGCGGCATGGGCTACGAGTCGAACGATGTGAGCGTGCTGACGAACGTCTCGTCGGACCACCTCGACCTCCAGGGGATCCACACGCTCCCGGAACTGGCCGAGGTGAAGTCCACGATCTGCCGGATCACGAAGCCGGACGGTCGGGTCGTGCTCAATGGCGATGACCGGCTGGTCGCCGCGGTCGCCCGGCGGGTCAAGGCCCGGGTCGCCTTCTTCAGCCTGACCGACGAGGCTTCCCAGCCGAGTGTCGTCGGGCGGCACATGGCCCGCGGTGGGCTCGCCTACCTGGTCCGCGGTGGCTGGCTGTGTGAGGTGGAGGGAAGGACCGTGCGGCGGATCGTCGAGGCCGCGCGCGTCCCGATCACGATCGGCGGGCTCGCTCGGCACAACGTCGCCAATGCACTCGCTGCGGCTGCGGCAGCACGTGGGCTCGGTGCCAGCCAGGAGCAGGTACGCGAGGGCTTGATGGACTTCCGCCCATCGACCGAGCGATCGCCGGGACGGCTGAACCTGTTCCGCCTTGGCCAGCGCCTCGTGATCGTGGACTTCGCCCACAACGAGGCCGGCATCAGCGCGGTCCTGGACGTGGCCGAGGGACTGGCCGCCGGAGCCGCCGGGCGGACGGCGCCGATCACGGCGATCATCGGGACGGCCGGCGACCGGCCGGACGACACGCTGCGCGGGATCGGGCGGATCGCCGCCGAACGGGCCCAACGCGTCGCCGTCAAGGAGACCCGCAAGTACCTGCGCGGCCGGACCGAGGGCTCGATCGTCGGGGAGCTACTGGCAGGCGTGGCCACCGGGGGTGGTCAGGTCGCGGACGTGCCGATCTACGAGACCGAGACCGCCGCCCTGCGGGCCGAACTGAACGGCGCCGATCGCGACGGGCGGCGGGACGCCGCGCGGGTCATCGTCCTGATGTGCCACGAGGATCGCGACGGCGTCTTCCAGTTGCTCGACGTGCTCGGCGCGCGCCCGGTCGACGTGGCGGAGGAGCTGACTCGCCTTGTGCCTCGACTTCAGGAGCGGCCCCGCCGCGGCTAGCGCGATCCGCCGGCTCCCGCCACGTTACCCCTCCGGGGCCTCCAGCTCGCCCGGATCCGCGAACGCCGTCCGGCTGCCTCCGGCCTGGCCGGCCGCGCCCATCGCCTCGCGATAGACGCCGATCGCGTCGTCCACGCAGCACACGATCAGATCGCCCGGGATGGCCCGGCGAAGGGCCGTTCGAACCGCCGTCATCTCCTCGAGCACCTTGTCCGCGCGCGTCGCCCTCGCGGTCCCCGCCGCGCGGGCCGTCCGGACCCCTTCGATCACGTGGCTCGCAGCCTCACCGGGCGCGCGGCCACGCAGGTTCTTGTCCTCTCGCACGATGATCTCGTCGAACGCGCCCGCCGCGAGCGCGCCGTATTCGCGCTGGTCCTCGTCGCGCCTGTCGCCGGGGATGCCCAGGACGCCGATCGCCCTCCCCCGCCGCGCGCCCGTCTGCGCGGCCCCCACGCGCCCGGCCTTCGTCTGGGGATCGACCATCATCCGACCGACGAAATCGGCCAGCTGGCGCATGCCGTCCACGTTGTGGCAGTAGTCGATCACGAGGCGGATGCCCCCGAATTCGAGCAGGTTCAAGCGACCCGGCGCCTGGAAGAACGAGGTCGAGAAGGTCCGCAGGCCCTGGCGGATATCGTGCAGGTGGGCACCCGCCGCCCAGGCCGCCGCCGACGCCGCCAGGGCGTTCGCGACGTTCATCCGGGCCCGCCCGGCGAAGGTGGCCGGGATCAGGTGGGTGTACAGGACCGGCATCTTGCGCGGACCGAGCTTGAGCACGATCAATTCGCCCTCGGGGGTCGGCTCGAGACAGAACGCGGCGTTACCCCGGCTCGTGTGGCCATCCACGCGATCGAAGCCGTCCTCGCCCTTCTGGGTGGACATGCTGAACAGCACGACCCGCCCGGCGCAATGCCGACCCATCCGGTAGACGTGCGCGTCGTCGGCGTTCAGGACGGCGGAACCTGAACGGGGGACCGCCTCGACCACGACGCCCTTGACATTGGCGAGCTGGCCGAGCGAGGTGATGCCACCCAGGCCCAGGTGGTCGCCCGTGACGTTGGTCACCACGGCGACATCGTTGCGGTCATAGCCGAGACCCTCCCGCAGGATCCCGCCACGTGCGACCTCGAAGACGGCCGTGTCCACGGTCGGGTTCTGGAGCACCATCTGGGCCGACTTCGGCCCGGACATGTCGCCCTTCTTGATCAGCCGGCCATCGATCACGATGCCGTCCGTCGACGTCATGCCCACGCGCCGACCTTTGAGCTTCATGATGTGGGCGATCATCCGAACGGTCGTCGTCTTGCCGTTCGTGCCGGTCACGCTGATGATCGGGATGCGCGCCGAAGAGCCGGCCGGGAAGAGCGAGTCGATCACCGGGCGGGCGACGTACTGGGGCTCGCCCTCGGTCGGGTGGGTGTGCATCCGGAAGCCCGGTGCCGCGTTCACCTCGACGATCGCGCCGCCGGTCTCGCGCACGGGCGTGGCGATGTCCGGGCAGATGAAGTCGATGCCCGCGACGTCGAGTCCGACGATTCGCGCCGCGGTCTCGGCGATCTCGACGTTGTCCGGGTGAGCTTCGATCGTCCGGTCGATGGAGGTCCCGCCGGTCGACATGTTGCCGGTCAGCGCCAGCTTGACCCACGTGCCCGCCGGAGGGACGTCGGCAAGGTCGTAACCCTGGGCTCGCACGAGGGCCTCGGCCGCGGCGTCCAGCTTGATCCGGGTGAGGACCTTCTCGTGACCGATGCCCCGGCGAGGATCCGCGTTGGCCAGGTCCGCCAGCTGGCGCACGCTGTGCTCGCCATCACCGGTGACGCTGGCCGGGACCCGTTCCGCGATGGCCGCCACCTGGCCACCGATGACCAGGCAGCGGTAGTCGTTGCCCGCGACGTAGGTCTCGACGACGACGTCGCCCGCTCGACTCTGGGCGACGGCCCCCTGGAAGGCCACCCGGACGGCCTCCTCGCTGCGCAGGTCCAGGTGGACGCCCCGGCCGTGATTGCCGTCGAGCGGCTTGACCACGCACGGGAAACCGAGGCGCTTCGCGACCGCGACCGCCGCATCTTCCGTGTTGACGACGTCGGCCCGCGGGACCGGCAGGCCGGCCGAGTCGAGCAGTCGATTGGTCAGGCTCTTGTCCGATGCCACGTCGACGCCGATGGCCGAAGTCTTCGAGGTCATCGTGGCCCGGATGCGCTGCTGGTGGATGCCGTGCCCGAACTGGACGAGCGAATGGCGATCCAGCCGGATGAACGGGATGTCGCGGCTGACCGCCTCGTCGATCAAGGCCTGCGTGGACGGTCCGAACGCCTGGCGCTCCGCCAGGAGGATCAGGTTTTCGAGCTCCGGCGCGAAGTCGAAGAAGACGGCTGCGTCGTCCGGCGCGACGAGGTGATTGACGAGGGCCACCGCCATCCGGCCCGCCTCCAGGCCGACCTGCTCCTGGCGATACTCGAAGATGCAGTCGTACTGACCGGGCTTGCCCGCGGCGCGCGTCTTGCCGTGCCGGACGTCCGTGCCGGCGAGGTTCTGGAACTCGAGCGCGACGTGTTCCGCGATGTGGCCCATCCAGGTGCCTTCCCGGAGGCGGCTCACGAACCCGCCGCGGCGACCGAGCGAGCAGGCGTGCTCCTCCAGGGTGGGGATGAGCGCGACGAGCGCGTCGGTGAACCCCGGCACCTTGTTGGACGGATGAGCCTCCAGCACCCCGAGGTCCACGAGCAGGCGGATGACCGGTTCCCGGGCCCAGTAGTTGGGGCCGCGCAGGACGCGGGTCTCGATGATCCGGAGGGTCGGAGCGGGGCTGGCGCCCGGGACGAGGCCGGGCACCGCGCCAGCGCCGGAAGCCGTGTCGGGCGCGGCGTCGGGCGCGCCAGCCTGGGATCGTCGGGGTCGGATGGTGGTGGGTTCAGCGGTGTCGGTCACGCGGTTCCTCCGTGGATCGCCAGTGTACGGCGCGTGCCGAACCGGACGCCGGTCTGCGTGGGCCGTCAGCTGGACGCGATGCCGCCGCCCGGCAGGGCGTGGAGGATCGGTGCCACGATCCGTTCGCGCCGGCGCAGGTCGAATCGATAGCCCGCCGGCAACGAGTGCAGCACCACGCCGCTGATCATCAGCGGGCGGTGGCCGTGGACCTCCCACGCGTCCGTCTCCGAGCGTGCCCCGTCGACGACCGTGATGCTGCCCCGCCCGATGACCTCCATGACGTGATCCGGCCCGACCACCCCAGCCGTGTCCTCGTCCACGCCGAGGCCCAGCAGGCTCGGGTTCTGGGCGATCAGGCTGAGCAGCCGCCCAAGTCGGTTCCGCTGCTGGAAATGCTGGTCGATGATGACCCCGGGCAGGACGCCGAGGCCCGCCGCGATCTGGGCCATCCGGTGCTTGGGCGTGGCCCCGCTCGCCCCGAACGCGATCATGTGGCTGGACAACGCGCTGGCGCCGGCGCTCGTCCCGGCGACGACGGCGCCCTGGCGAAATCGATCGAGCACCGCGTCCGCCAATCGCGTGCCGCCGATGATGGATGACAGGCGGAGCTGGTTGCCGCCGGTCATGAAGATGCCGGTCGCATCTCGCAGCGCCAGGGCGATCGTGTCGTCATTGGCCTGGGCGCGCACGACCGCGTCGATCGTCCGGACGCGCGCGACGCCGAGTTCGCCGAGGACCTGGCGATATCGATCACCCGCCTCGTGGCCGAGCGATGACGCCGTGGAGATCACGGCGATCGTGGCGTCGCGGCCCCCGGCCAGGCTGGCGAAGCGGCTCAGGATGACGCGGTCGCGGACCTTGTCCTCCGCGCCGCCGATGATGATGACGGATCCCTCGCTCACGGAGACGGTCGACTCCTCCTACGGTTCGCGACAGGATACCCGGCGAACCGGGGCGACCGGGTGGCCGTTCGGACGCGCCGACGTCGCACCCGCGGACTGGCGGGCGACGGGCGGCCTGGATGGACCATCCGCCGTGCGAGAATGCGGGGGCGATGGCCGACGCGCTCCCTCCGCCGGAACTCCAGCCCGTCAAGGGTTCCGCGCGCGGCCAGGGGCGGATCCAGGCCGACCTGCTGGACCTGCTGGATCGGCTCGATGCGCCCACCCGTCGACGAGCCGGGGTCTTCCGAAGAGCCCTTCGCCGCGAGGCGTCGCGCTTGCGCGACCGCCGGCACATCGTGGCGATCATCCTCCTGAGCGTCACCTTCTCACTTCTCGCAGCCGGGATGATCGCCCGAGGCGACGCGGCCGGCGCGGACGCACGCGCCTACTGGGCGGGTGTCCGACTCTGGCTCAACGGCGGTGACCCGTACCGGCCGATCGGTCCGTTCCTGCCGTATGTGTATGCGCCGTGGATGCTGCCGCTGTTCGTCCCATGGGCGATCCTGCCATGGGATGTCGCCTGGTTCGTCTGGCGCGCCAGCACGATCCTGCTGCTCCTCTGGACCATCCATTGGGCCTATCGGCGCCGACCCCTGGCCACAGCGGTCCTGGTGGCGGCCTTGGCCTTCCCGTTCGGGGCCAACCTGGACACGGGCAACATCAACCTGGCACTGACCCTGATGGTCTGGGCGGCGCAGTTCAGCGGCCCGCGCCTGGGCGGCCTGCTATGGGCCCTCGCGAC